>CAYUDI010000113.1:0-5351 GCA_964443585.1 uncultured Bifidobacterium sp. | reverse complement strand
TGCGTATCTAGACCTGACGAAAACCACCACCTTGTATGGCGTTCTCGCTGAGACGGGAATCTTTCAACGCGCCATATGTGATGAAGATCCAATTACCAATTCAGAAAATATCTCTTCACATCTTCCAACGATTATTCAATGTATCGCATCGATAGACGCTGCTGTTTCAGACGTCATAGAGAACTACGTCTCGCTACGAGTAATGACTACTTGGCTTTGGAAAACAGATGAGCAAAAAGCTGATGCACAAGTGCGGGCCAGCGTTGATCGTTTGTCGGACACACTCGATAAGGTCAGCATAGAATACGGCTCCTCCGATCCGCCTCATATCACCGCCTACATTGGACGATTTCAGGCAGCTCAAACGGTTCCTGATCTAGAACCACTCGAATCAGTAGAAGATGATCCATCGTTGTTCGTGGATGGGGCCGCCGTCACCGGTATAGGTAATGCATCGCTTTATAAACATCAGCAGGTGCCGCAGGCAAAAAAGCTGCAATAAGAACGAAACTTCAAGGTGGATGGCGCTGCTTAAGCAAGTAGCACTTAGGCCTCGCGTACAATAGCGTTTTTAGGAAATATCATGCTTAAATTAACTGCTGCTCAACGTAGCGAACTACGCTCACAAGCCCACGACCTAGACCCCGTTGTCATGATAGGGGATGGTGGCTTGACGCCATCCGTCATGAAAGAAATCAGCGCTAGTCTGAATTCACATGGCTTAATCAAGGTCCGCGTACTGGGAGATGATCGAGAAGCGCGCTTGGGCTACTACGAAACTATTTGTACTGAATTAAATGCCGCCCCGGTACAACATATAGGCAAACTACTGGTGTTGTTTCGCCCCAAAATAGAAACGACTAAAGAAGCCAAAACTACTCGCGGAAAAGGTTTGAGGGAGGTAGTTATTGTCAAGACTAACCCGACCAAAAAACCAACCATTAAGAAAATTATGGTCAAGGGCAATGAGCGAATCACTGCAGGCGGCAATGTGAAACGCGCCAAGGTACGCCAAACTAGCCAGAAGAAAAATTCACTGGGTAGATAAGGCTGTACTAGGCTGTTACCGCGATTTCAGAACCAAAGCCACTGCAAGCAGGCTCTGTACAAGATATGTGGCGCTCGCTGCGCCATGTAACCATCCAAATCGTGCACGCATAGTGTCATCCATGATTCCGCCCGACTGCGCTGCAATCAATCGCAGCTCTGCCATGTACGGCTGCAAACCAAAATAACCAACCACTGTACATGCAAGCATGCCAAGCACTAGTTTGAATAGCAGGGAACGTGATAGGTTTTCTTTGTCAATCCACATTAATGCCAGCAGCACGGCACCACAAACCAGTGATATCCAGGCTTGCGTTCTAAAAACTGCACCGGCAAGAGTACCCGCTAGAGTTCTGTCTGCTAATGTAGAAAAAAGTACAGGTGCAACGACGTAGCCCACGGTCCACAGGCTACCTGCCCAGAACGTGACCAATACAATCCGCAGTCTGGGCAACAGCGCAGCTAGCATGCGCTTAGATATACTTCACATCGATGATTTCATAGGAGCGCACACCGCCAGGTGCTTGCACATCAACTTCGTCACCTGCATATTTACCAATTAAAGCGCGTGCAATCGGTGAACTAATAGAGATTTTCGATACTTTGAGATCAGCCTCATCATCGCCCACAATTTGGTATGTGACGTTGTCACCACTTTTAAGATCTTGTAGTGTTACAGTGGAAGCAAAAACGACGCGCCCCTCGGCGTCGAGCAATGTGGGATCAATAATTTGCGCCGCAGAGAGCTTTCCTTCGAGTTCTGCGAGACGGCCTTCAATAAAGCTCTGACGTTCTTTGGCCGCATCGTATTCTGCATTTTCTGAAAGATCGCCCTGCGCACGCGCTTCGGAGATAGCATTAATGACAGCGGGACGCTCAACATGTTTAAGACGTTGCAATTCTTCTTTCAATAATTGCGCGCCGTGTACGGTAATAGGGACTGTGCTTATCATGATTTCACTAAAAATTAAAAACGCAGAGGCCGTGAAATACACAGCCTCTGCCGATGGAACTTCGATATAAGAAGTTTAATATAAATCAGTGTAGCGACGCATGCATGGTCTGCAAATCATACACATGCAGCTCATTAAGGTGAGCCATACCAGCAACAGCGGCCTCGGCGCCTGCAATAGTTGTATAGGTTGTCACTCTAGCAGCCAGTGCCGATGTGCGTATAGTGCGTGAATCATGAATGGCTGTACGCTTTTCTTCTACGGTATTGATGACCAGTGCAATTTCGTTATTCTTGATCATATCAACCACATGCGGCCTTCCTTCAACTACCTTATTAACTGTTTCAACTGGGATGCCAGCGGCTGCAATAGACGCTGCCGTACCTTTAGTGGCCACCACAGAAAATCCTATTTCAACTAACGCCTTAGCCACTAGCACTGCGCGTGGCTTGTCACTATTTTTGACAGACAGAAAAACCCGACCCGAGGTAGGCATGCGTATGCTGGCACCCAGTTGGGATTTAACGAAGGCCTCTCCAAACGTTTTACCTACGCCCATGACCTCGCCAGTCGATTTCATTTCTGGTCCGAGTATCGTATCCACACCAGGGAATTTATTAAATGGGAATACTGCTTCTTTCACACTAAAGTAAGGAGGTTCAACTTCTTTGCCTATGCCTTGACTCTCAAGCGACTGCCCCACCATGCAGCGCGCTGCAATTTTCGCCAGCTGCAAACCCGTCGCCTTGGATACATAAGGCACAGTGCGTGATGCACGAGGATTGACTTCGAGTACAAAGACGACATCTTGCATCTTGCCGTCGATTTCTTGCTGCTGAATCGCAAACTGCACATTCATTAACCCAACAACGTTGAGACCTTTGGCCATCATGGCTGTTTGCTCTTTGAGTATCTCGATAGTTTCTTTAGAAAGCGAATACGGTGGCAGTGAACATGCTGAATCGCCTGAATGCACACCGGCCTGCTCGATATGCTCCATCACACCACCAATGAATGTGCGCTTTCCATCCGAGAGACAATCAACATCGACTTCAATGGCATCATTTAAGAATCGATCAAGTAACACCGGTGAATCATTCGATACTTTGACTGCTTCACGCATGTATCGCTCAAGGTCACGCTGCTCATGCACAATTTCCATTGCGCGACCACCCAAGACATACGAAGGTCGAACCACGAGTGGATAGCCAATTTCTTGTGCTAATGCCAGCGCCTGCTCTTCAGTACGTGCGGTACGATTAGGCGGTTGTCGTAACTTGAGATCCTGCAAAAGTTTTTGAAACCGCTCGCGATCCTCAGCTGCATCAATCATATCCGGGCTAGTACCTATGATAGGCACACCATTAGCTTCCAGGTCGAGCGCCAATTTCAATGGGGTCTGACCACCGTATTGAACGATCACACCTACCGGCTTTTCTTTGTCTACGATTTCGAGCACATCTTCTAAAGTGAGTGGCTCAAAATACAGACGATCCGAGGTATCGTAATCCGTTGATACTGTTTCAGGATTACAGTTCACCATAATGGTTTCGTAACCATCTTCACGCATGGCGAATGCCGCATGAACGCAGCAATAATCGAATTCAATACCCTGACCGATACGATTCGGGCCACCACCCAACACCATAATTTTTTTACGTGATGTTGGATGCGATTCACACTCTTCTTCGTAGGTGGAATACATATATGCCGTGCCAGTAGCAAATTCACCAGCACAGGTATCAACACGTTTGTAAACAGGACGCACGTTCATCATGCGGCGCAATTTACGAACTTCACGGTCCTCTACTTTTAATAGTTTGGCCAAGCGTCGATCAGAAAATCCTTTGCGCTTTAAGGCCAGTAGTGTTTCTTTGGTGACCTCAGAAATCTTTTGAGTTTCTAACCAGAGCTCGATATCAATGATTTCTTTGATCTGTACAAGGAACCAGGGGTCAATTTTAGTCAGTTGATGGACTTCTTCAACAGTAAAACCCTGTGCAAATGCATCCCCCACATACCAGATACGTTCTGGACCTGGCTCACCTAACTCTTCTTCAATTACTTCGCGATCGGTCGTTTTTTCATTCATACCATCTACGCCGACTTCAAGACCGCGTAATGCTTTTTGAAACGACTCTTGGAAAGTGCGGCCTATAGCCATCACTTCACCTACGGATTTCATTTGAGTAGTTAAGTGGCTGTCTGCTGCTGGGAATTTTTCGAATGCAAAGCGGGGGATTTTAGTTACGACGTAATCAATCGACGGCTCAAATGAGGCCGGAGTTGCACCTCCGGTAATATCGTTACGTAATTCATCCAGAGTAAATCCAACTGCCAGTTTGGCCGCCACTTTGGCAATCGGGAACCCAGTGGCTTTCGACGCTAAGGCAGAAGAGCGCGAAACCCGAGGATTCATTTCAATCACAATTAATCGACCGTCTTTGGGATTAACAGCAAACTGAACATTGGAGCCGCCCGTATCCACACCAATTTCACGCAACACCGCCAGCGAGGCATTGCGCATGATTTGGTATTCTTTATCCGTCAGTGTCTGCGCTGGAGCGACCGTAATGGAGTCACCCGTGTGCACACCCATAGGATCAAGATTTTCAATCGAGCAAACGATAATGCAGTTATCGTTTTTATCTCGAACGACTTCCATTTCAAATTCTTTCCACCCCAGCAGTGATTCTTCAATCAACAATTCACTGGTAGGCGAAGCTTCGAGGCCTCGTTTACAAATAGCTTCGAATTCTTCTGAGTTGTAAGCAATACCACCCCCTGATCCACCCATCGTAAATGATGGACGTATAACCGTTGGAAACCCTACTTGCCTTTGAACCGCCCACGCTTCGGTCATGTCATGTGCAATACCAGAGCGCGCCGAGCCCAAGCCAATTTTGGTCATTGCATCTTTAAATTTAGAACGATCTTCTGCTTTATCTATGGCCTCAGGCGTAGCACCGATGAGCTCGCACTTATATTTGGTAAGAACACCATGACGATGTAAATCCAATGCGCAGTTCAGTGCTGTTTGTCCACCCATGGTCGGCAAAATAGCGTCTGGTTTTTCTTTAGCGATGATGCGCTCAACGACTTGCCAGTTAATAGGTTCGATATAGGTAACATCGGCCATTTCCGGGTCGGTCATGATGGTGGCAGGATTGCTGTTAACCAGAATAACCTTGTAGCCTTCTTCACGCAGTGCCTTACAGGCCTGAGCACCCGAGTAATCAAACTCGCAGGCCTGCCCAATAACTATCGGACCAGCACCGATGATGAGAATACTTTTTATATCGGTACGCTTAGCCATGTTTGTGCTTCTCCATCATTGCCACGAACCGATCG
>CAYUDI010000112.1:3035-8718 GCA_964443585.1 uncultured Bifidobacterium sp. | reverse complement strand
ATTGCCTTGAGCACCGCCTATCGAAACCTGGTACCACTCTGAACCATCCTTGTCGACACCAAGTATGCCTATCGTACCGACATGGTGATGACCACACGCATTGATACAGCCAGAAATATTGAGTTCAATTTCACCGATGTCGTGCTGAAAATCCAGGCTATCAAAACGTTCAGCAATAGCTTGTGCGATGGGGATTGATTTGGCATTAGCCAGCGAGCAGAAATCGCCGCCAGGGCAGCAAATGATATCCGTGAGCAAGCCAATATTGGGAGTGGCTAAACCATGCGCCTTGAGCTCTCTCCACAGTGTAAATAATTCGGATTGCTTAACATCGGCAAGAACGAGATTTTGTTCGTGTGTGACGCGTAATTCACCAAAGCTGTAACGATCAGCTAAGCCGGCGATGAAATCGATTTGATCGGCAGTAGCATCGCCGGGCGGTACACCTGTTTTTTTCAATGATACTGAAACGATGGCATAGCCATTAACTTTGTGCGGGCGAACATTGCGCTGTACCCAATGAGAGAAAGGCTTATTTTGTGAGCGTAGTAATTGCAAATCTGTTTCATCACTAGGAAAATTTTCATAGGCAGGCGGCGCAAAATAGCTGCTCATGCGGTTAAGTTCTTCTTGGGTGATGGTGCTGGGGCTATCTTTAGTAGCTAACCATTCAGCTTCAACCTGACGCGTGAACTCTTCGACTCCCAGAGCTTTAAGCAGTATTTTTATACGCGCTTTGTATTTGTTATCGCGACGTCCGTACTGGTTATACACACGCATGATGGCTTCAGTGTAGGTCAGCAGATGTTCCCAAGGCAGAAATTCGCGTACGACACTACCTATGATAGGGGTGCGACCCAGCCCACCACCCACCAGCACTTGAAAACCAAATTCGCCTACAGAATTTTTGATGAGATTAAGGCCGATATCGTGTACCTGAACAGCGGCGCGATCTTCAGCCGCTGCGTTGACAGCGATTTTGAATTTGCGTGGCAGATATGCGAATTCAGGATGGAAGGTACTCCACTGACGCAAAATTTCTATATAAGGGCGTGGATCGGCCAACTCATCAGCCGCTACACCGCAAAACTGATCGGCCGTGATATTACGTATGCAGTTACCTGAGGTTTGAATCGCGTGCATTTCAACACTAGCGAGTTCAGCCAAAATTTCAGGCGTTTGCTCAAGTTCTATCCAGTTGTATTGAATGTTCTGGCGCGTCGTGAAGTGGCCATAGCCACGATCGTAAGCGCGCGCTATATGACCCAGCTTACGCATTTGCGCTGATGACAATAAGCCATAAGGAATAGCCACTCGCAGCATATAAGCATGACGCTGCAAGTAGAGACCATTTTGTAATCTGAGTGGTCGGAATTCGTCTTCGCTGAGTTCATCAGACAGGCGGCGCTCGACCTGACTTTTAAATTGTGCGACGCGTTCCTTAACGATTTGGTGATCGTACTGGTCGTAGCGATACATAAGCGAGTCCTTGGATAATCCGATTTACAGAACCAGCTTAGCCGCCACACCCGTTAAGGTAGTGGCTAGCAAGCCGCGTAAGAATTGTTCAGGCACAGAGCGTGCGACGAGTGAACCTATAGTGATGCCGGGTACTGAGCCCAGCAGCAAAGTGGCTAGCAGCTCCCAGTTAATCGAGCCCAACCACCAGTGCCCGAGCGCTGCAATGGCTGTTAGTGGTACTGCATACGCGATGTCTGTTCCTGCTACTTCCGCCGGTTTTAAATTGGGATACAGCAGAACTAAAATAGTTGCTCCGATAGCGCCAGCACCTATGGAAGAAATCGTCACCAGAGCACCAATAATGCTACCGGCGATGATGGTGGCAATGGCTTGTTTGCGTCCATGCAGTTGCCGTTCGGGGTGAGTGTTCATCCATGCCAACATGCGACCGCGACCAAGAATGGCCACCACTGTTAGCAAGACCGAAAACGCAATCGCGTAACGAATGATTTGTCCTATGTGTTTATCGAGTGCGCCAAAGTATTTAAGTACCAAGGTGGCGACCACAGCAGCAGGTAGTGCGCCTATACACAGGCGAACGACGATTTCCCAATGTATGTTGTTTCGTATTCTGTGGGCCAGGGTGCCGGCGGTTTTAGTAATGGAAGCGAAAGCGAGATCGGTACCCACGGCCACGGTGGGATTGATACCAAACAACAAGGTCAACAAGGGCGTCATGAGTGAACCGCCACCCACGCCAGTCAATCCGACCAGCAGACCCACGGCAAAACCGGAAATCACATAAGAAAGCGTCATAAACCCTCACACAAAGAAGCCGAAATGCTAATAAACTTCGGCTATATTCCAAACGACAGAGAATTTATTTGCTTATATGATTTACAGATATATAGAAGTTTTGTTAAAGAGTATTATCTAATTGGCACCAATTTACCTAAAAAATCATTAAAAACATTTGAAAATCAATGGCTTAAGTTCCATTTGGTTTTCTGGATGCGATGGGAGCTGCAATGAATCTCCACCAATTTCGTTTTGTGCGCGAGGCGGTCAGACAAAATTTCAACCTGACAGATGCTGCCAAAGCCCTTTTTACGTCTCAGCCAGGCGTTTCCAAAGCCATCATTGAGCTGGAAGAGGAGCTGGGCATCGACATCTTCAGCCGGCATGGCAAACGCATACGTGGCCTGACTGAGCCAGGCAGGCAGGTGCTCAAGTCGGTGGAGTTGATACTGCAAGAGGTTGAAGGTCTTAAAAGCATAGGCAAGGAATTCGCTGCTCAGGATTCCGGCAGCTTTACGATTGCCACCACGCACACGCAAGCGCGCTACTCTCTGCCGTCGGTAGTGCAGCAGTTTTCACAAAAATTTCCCAAGGTTAGGCTGTCTTTATTGCAGGGTAATCCCAAGCAAGTCGGAGACATGGTGCTTAACAATCAGGCCGATATGGCGATTGCCACCGAAGCGATTGCTGAAGTTGACGGTCTGGTGTCGCTGCCTTGTTTTCAGTGGGAGCACATGGTCGTTGTACCCACTGAGCATCCCTTGCTCAAACTCAAATCCATCACATTGGAAGATATTGCAGCCTATCCACTCATTACTTACGATGCGGCATTCGCGGGCAGAAATAAGATAGATCAGGCGTTTGCCCGGCGTGGACTCAAACCCGATGTGGTGCTTGAAGCGATAGATGCCGATGTGATCAAGACGTATGTGGAATTGGGTATGGGGGTGGGCATTATTGCTGGTTTGGCCTACAACCCTCTGCGCGATGTGGCTCTCAAAGCAATTCCTGCAGGCCATTTGTTTGGTATGAACCTTTCGCGCGTTGCACTAAAAGAAGGAGCGTATTTGCGCAGCTATGTATTTACTTTCATAGAGTTACTTGCCCCTACCTTGACGCGCAAGATGGTCGAACATGCATTGGCAGGTGGTCATGAGAGCTACGAACTGTAACTGGCTGATGTAAGACTAAGACTGACAACGTTAATCTGGCTACGCTGACAAAAATTACCGACCAGCACGGCTATCCTTTAGCAGAAACTGATCTCAGAATACGGCACGCAAGCTCGTATTTGTGTAGTAAGAGATCGAAGGAAGTCGTGTGAAAAGTCATGAAATTCTGTCTGAAATTAGGGATGCGAATCTGAGTTATCTGATGTTGGCACGAGAGATGATACGTGCCGATCGTGATAGTGCAATATTTCGTTTGGGCTTGCCGGGTAAGTTGGTTGATGTGCTCGATAAACTATCAAGCGCACAAGTCATTAGGCTAGCATCAGGCAATATGATGCTGGCACGCCTGCGGTTTGATGATGCAGCCATTATTGAACTGTTGACACGGCAGGGCCGGGAAATCTCTCTGACGAATACACACGCTGCGCTATTGATGGCTGCTCAGCCCTTTGAGGGCAAGGAGTGATACTCAAAGCGATCGCAGTTTATTATGGCCACTAAAAGTGTCGTCTCCGATGGCGTACAAATTCGGCTTGCCTCACAACTAATTGAATTAGGTGCGCGACTACAAGTACTCGAGAATGAGACCACTCTCTCCAGAGAGCGCCTGCTTAGGTTGTATAAAGAAATACGCGGCGTATCTCCACCCAAAGGCATGCTCCCTTTTTCTACGGACTGGTTTGTAAGCTGGCAGCCGAATATTCATGCTTCTCTGTTTATGAATATTTACCGTTATCTAGAACAGCACACGCAGGCTAACGGGATTTCGGCGGTTATTAAAAGCTATCGCTTGTATCAGGAGCAAGTTGATAGTGGTCCCAATCAGGTACCCGTGTTGTCACTAACGAGAGCGTGGACCTTATTGCGATTTTTTGAAAGTAAGCAGTTAACGCTAGCTATCTGCAATGAGTGCCATGGACATTTTGTTAGCCATACGTTTGATTTACATCATGCTTACCGTTGCGGCTTATGTCATCCGCCTTCGCGTGCGGGAAAAAAAATTACCCCAGCAGAGTAGAGCGATTTATCCCTGGGTCAAAATAAGGGTTGAATTTTAGTGGCGACGAATAAAAAAATCGCGCGCAGCATTCATTAGGCTGTCAGCGATTCTGGCAGCATCGATCGTGTAACTACCGTCAGCAATTCTTTCTCGAATTTCAGCGATTCGTAGGGTATTGACTGAGCCACCAGGCGGATTTGAGCCAGTCAGACGCGAGGATCTGGAATGACTGAGCTGAGTTTTAAGCGCGTGCGCAGAGGCGGCCCCACCGCTGACTGCTAGTGACGGCTTATTTTTGCCGGAATGTCCGACAGGCGTCTCGTTACCCGCCTCATCGTTGGTATTCATGGTTTTTCCTGAGTTGGTACTGCCTGATGCACCAGTAGCTAGATTTAATAGTAATAACGGCAATTTGCCCCGAATCTTGAGTGTCTGAAAGTATCAATAGTGCAAACCCAGTTTAGCGTTTGTCCAACTTGTGAGGCTAAGCAGGCCCTAGGGCAAATCGGGTACCAACTGGTTTCTGAGGGCGTAATGAGTCAACTCAGCGTTGTTTCGCAGGCTCATTTTCTGTAACAGACGTGATCTGTACATGCTGATAGTTTTTACTGACAGCGTGAGTTGTTGGGCAATTTCTGTAACGGTTTTGCCGCTGCCTATCATGATGAGAGTCTGATATTCTCGATCTGACAAGCATGCATGGGGTGCGCGTGATCTGTCCTTGTTCAGACTGTGAGCCAGCTCTTGAGCTAGGGAGGGCGTAATAAATTTGAGTCCACTGACGGCAATGTGCATGGCCCCGAGGAGCTCAGTCGATGTGCTCTTTTTATTGACATAACCTGCAGCACCGGCTTGCAGCGCGCGCATGGCATAGTGGTTTTCAGGGTGCAGGCTCAGAATTAACACTGGCAGACAGGGATATTCTTTTTTCATTTGCTTGAGTACATCAATACCGTTTTTATCCGGTAGAGAAATATCCAATAAAACCAAGTCTATTGCGGTATCACGTACTCGTTGAATGGCAAGCAAACCACTATCGACATCTGCACTGACATTAAATTGGCCACTATCACCAATAATTTTTTTTAATCCTTCGCGTACTATGGAATGGTCGTCAACAATGAGTACATTTCGTAGTGGAGCCAAAGGTCGGCTCATCGATATCATAGTCAATCACTAAAAATCAGTCTTAAGACCTGATAATGGAAAATAAGGAACGCGTATTGAGAGCAAGGTTCCTTTGCCGTTACGA
>CAYUDI010000112.1:0-3025 GCA_964443585.1 uncultured Bifidobacterium sp. | reverse complement strand
AGCGATGACCAAACGGCCTCCGAGCTCTGCAGTTCGTTCATACATACTCTGTAAACCTAAAGATTGCGAGCTGTAGCTGATTTTTTCAGGCATGCCGCAACCATTATCAATAATTTCTAGTTGCACTTCATCCTCACTACTATACAAATGTAATTCTGCGCTGGTAGCGTTAGCATGTTTGCGAATATTAGTACAAGCTTCTTGAGTAATTCTGAATAGCGTAGCAGCTACTTTTTTATCTATATCATCAGTGTGTAGACGACATAGAAATTCACATGGTATCTGCGCTTGACGTTCTAATTCATGAGCTAAATAAGCGAGTGCAGAAGGTAAGCCGGCTTGTAAAACATCCGGTATAAGATCCGCTGAGATAGTATGAATAGAATCAATACAGGCATTGATTAAGTGATCCAGATACGCATACTGGTTAGTCAGTACTGCTGTTTGCGGAAGATTTTTCCAAACATGACTGAGCATCATCTTAAGAGCACTCAGATGCCCACCCAAGTCATCATGCAGATCATGGGCGATACGCTTACGTTCTAGTTGCCGAATTTTTTCCGTATAGGCTTCCAAGGCGGCAAGTTGTTGCTTAGATGGCTGTATATCGTTATAGATGCGCTCCAAAGTGCGAGCTGGTTTCTCACCGACTAAGTCCTTGATCCATGGTTCATCGATCATGGCGGCTTCCTTAAAGATCACGATAGTGTGAATGTGATGTGTTGACGTACGGCCATATTTGATTTTTTTCAAACATTGCTACTGTTGCTGGGGTAAAGTGCTTGGAATTTTTGCTTCAAAGAAATTTTGCTTAAGGTTTGGTATCGTCATTATGTACAGCACGGCATGGTCTGGCGTGAACGGCTACCATTCGACCACAGAACAGGCAAAGTGTTCCTTGGAAATACAACAGCAGGACGTTTACCTCGAAACAGCATGGCGAGCAGACGGATATTGTGTAGTGCTTAAGATCCATGCCATAGATAAGCGCGAAGGAGGGCAGTGTGGAATGGATAATGGTGGGATTGGAGCTCGGTGTGGCTCTGGTGATCGCCGTGGCGGTTTATATCACCATGAAAAAATGAACTAACAGGTAGCGGTAGATTGTAGCTAAACGGGGATCCGGCTAGACCGGGCGCCAGGCGCCCGGATACGGTGTGGGTCTCGGATACTTAAACAAGCCCAGATTTTTTAACTGCCTGAATCAGGCATCGGGAAAGTTTGTCAAAGTGTGTCAACGCAGCGGGCGTTAATTCGAGTTGCTTGCGTCTAGCGTCTTCGGTTTCTTCTAGTCTGATCCAGCCTTTTTCGCGCATGGATTTTAAGCGACCGTGCAACATAGCAGGCGATCCCAGTTCGCGCTTACCCATTAAATCTTTGACGGATAAACGCTCTTTTTTTTGTCTTGCATACGCGATGAGTTCGAGTATGCGTTCCTCTAGGGGTTCTAGCGGTGGAAGTGCTGGCAGACCTCGAACTGTTTCAGTCAGTTGCAGGAACCGGAGGTATACATCTGCTGGGCGTGGACGCTTGGTCAATTTGAGTTTTCCTTATGCGTGTAGTTTGGATTGTTCAGATGAACATAAGTTTTCGATCAATACTATACATTAGATGCGAGGGCTAATTGAGCTAGTTCTGATGAAGCTTGAGTTTAAGTACGACACAGTAGATCGATTAGTGTAAAGAAAACCAAAAAATTCAACTATTAGTTTTTTTTGAGAACAAAAAGTAATAATTTTTCTTGCCATAAACCCGCCAATGCACGCTGGTTTGCTGAATCAAAAGACTGGCTTTAATGAGCGTTAATCACGTCGACGTCCTTGGTAAATTTATAAGCCCGGTTCCCAGCTGTCGCCGCCCAGAAAAATGACGGCGCAATCGGCTGCGATACAATCCTGTAAAACTAACCTTGAAGCTTTGGATAATTGCGAGTGATGGACCCTCTTGGCGTGGTTAGAGCCCATGACTCTGGGTGCTTTTTGGCAGGTAGTAAACAGCGTACAGCTAGGCGTGCTAACCCCATACGCTTGACCCATCATGCCAGTGCCATGACATTCCGCGCAGCTTGCGCCACATACTTAGGCGACTAATTTTCCTTCCCATGAAAACAGACCTACCGACTGCTATTGATGTCTTGCCAGAAGATAGCGCTTCTGAATTTATGTTGCGCTCACGCGCGGATGACCGGCCGGCAAACCCGCTAGTCAGTTGTCTTTTGCCAGCATTCAATGAGGAGGGCAATATTCTTCCTATGCTTGATACCCTGCACACCTTAATGAATGATCTCGGTTTGAGGCATGAGCTCATCGTGGTGGATGACGGTAGCCAAGATGCAACTGTAGAACGAGTAATGAGCGTAATGGATGAATTACCTGTCAGCCTGATTCAACTATCGCGTAATTTTGGAAAAGAAATCGCATTGACAGCCGGTATAGGCGAGGCTCAGGGCGATTTAGCAGTATTGATTGATTGTGATTTTCAGCATCCACCCGAATTAATTCCAGCATTTATAGAGCAGTGGCGTCGCGGCTATGACATGGTGTTTGCTGTTCGGTCAGATAGAAATGATGAATCACTTCTTAAACGCGCATTTACTCATGCATTTTATGGCTTACTAAATTTCGGCGAGCGAAATAAAATTCCCGAAAACACACAAGACTTTCGCATACTGGATCGCGTACTGCTTGATGCTCTGAACAATATGCCTGAGCGTAACCGCTTTATGAAGGGGCTCTATAACTGGGTAGGTTTTACTCGCCTGGGTATCAAGGTGCGAACTGACCCCAGGAGGCATGGTAAAAGTAGTTTTAATTTTTTTAGTTTGCTGCGGCTGGCAGCCACTGGGTTAACTGCTTTTTCGAATGTTCCTCTGCGCTTATGGACGGTCGTGGGGGGCATAATTTCTTTTGCATCGATCGCTTATGCCGTCTTCGTGGTTATCGAGACTCTGTTGTATGGAAACGATGCTACTGGTTGGCCCACATTAGTCGTCGCTATTACTTTTCTTGGTGGTGTTCAACTATTG
>CAYUDI010000111.1:6083-8857 GCA_964443585.1 uncultured Bifidobacterium sp. | reverse complement strand
CCTCTACGAGCGCATGCGCCGATGCGCGACCCAGATGATGACTCAATGCAAGCGAAACAGCTTCAGCCATAACCAAGCCATGCGTCATATTCATATTGCTACGCATGCGCTCTGCATTGACTGACAATCCCTCAACAACATCACATAACTGCGTCAATGCCGCTGAAGTGAGTTCGACAATATCGGGCAAGGTGTCCCACTCTGCTTGCCAGCCACCCAAAGCACGCTCGTGTTCTTGGACCATGCCTGACAATAAGGTGGAAACCAATGCGGGTACTCGCAGTGATGCCGTAAGTACAGCAGCACATCCCACGGGATTACGTTTATGCGGCATGGTCGATGAGCCGCCACGTTCATTGTCAGTGGGCTCGGAAAGTTCAGCAATTTCAGTTTGTGCTTGCAAAGAAATATCGCGGGCAATTTTTCCTAATGAACCCGTCAACAATCCTAAGATCGTTCCGATTTCAGCGATGCGATCACGATGCGTGTGCCAAGGTATAGCGGGCACGATTAATCCGAGATCACGAGCCAAGTTTTCACTCACTGCAAGACCTTTGTCACCCAAACTGGCCAGGGATCCTGAAGCACCACCAAATTGCAACACGGATATGGTGTTACGTAAGCCGACTAATCGTTCTTGGTGACGCAATATGGCATCTAACCAGCCGGCTGTTTTTAATCCAAAGGTAATAGGCAAAGCATGTTGCATCCAGGTGCGACCTATCATGGGTGTGGAACGGTAGCGATGGGTGTGCGCAGCCATGGCATCGGCTAATTCTGCTAGTTCGCCAGTCAATAAATCAATGGCCTGACACAACTGCAGTACCAAACCTGTATCAATAATGTCCTGACTAGTCGCGCCCCAGTGCACATAACGTGCCGCATCAGGGTGTTGGACGGCAACTTTGGCAGTAAGTTGCTTAATCAATGGAATCGCAAGATTACCTGCATGACGTGCCTCAGCAATCAGGGCGTGCATGTCGATCTGATCAGCATGACACGCATGCTCTATAGGCATAACCGATTGGGCTGGTATCAATCCGTGCAACGCCAATGCCCGCGCTAAAGCAGCCTCTACATCCAGCATGCACTGCACGGTACTCGTAGGTGAAAACAGGAGCGTCATACTTTCAGAGGAAAACATGGCAGACGTAAGGCGGCGGTGTGTCATGAAAAAAAGTACCTGGTAATCAGATCAGAATTCAAAAAAAACTGTTTCATGCTGTGCGCTACCTATAGCGACATTCCATACGTAGAGCCCAGCCTGCTCACTGACTGCATTAGCTATCAAGGTGGCTCGCCGTTCAGTGGGTACATGCATCATCACAGGATCTGCATCGTGTTCATCACCGGGGAAATATATCCTCGTCACGAGTTGCTTGATTAATCCACGAGCAAAGATAGTGACCAAAATATGCGGTGCCTGCATAACACCATTAGCGGCTGGAACACGACCGGGCTTAATGGTGGAGAATCGAAAGCAACCTTGAGCATCTGTCGGTGTCCGACCAAAACCTGTGAAATTTTTTTCTAAAGGTAGATCTCGCTGATCTAAAGCATGAACATATTTGCCAAAAGAATTTGCCTGCCAAATTTCTATCATGCCATCAGGTATAGGCGCACCGTCGGCATCACTTAGCTGCCCCTGAATGATGCAGCGCTCACCTGCGACATCGGCTGCTGCGAGTTCCGTCGTGTTTAACCAATCCAATCCTATATGCAAATAGGGCCCGACAGTTTGTGATGGTGTACATCCTGTACTCATCTCATTTCTCCATGGGAGTTGCTTGACGACCACGCAGCACGATATCGAATCGATATGCCAATGCATAGTCTGGTTCCGTCAGTTCGAGTGCGAAATGCGAAATCATGCGTTTGCGCGCAGCTTCATCCGGTACGCTGTTATAAATGGGATCAAAGGGTAGTAACGGATCGCCAGGAAAATACATCTGCGTTACTAATCGCGTTGCGAAGGCCTGACCAAATAACGAAAAATGTATATGCGCTGGTCGCCAGGCATTGGGATGATTACGCCAGGGATAAGCACCGGGCCGCACAGTAAGAAAACGGTAGTGACCCTCTGCATCCGTCATCGTTCGACCTGTCCCGGTAAAGTTTGGGTCTAGCGGCGCATCATGCTGATCATTTTTGTGCCGGTAGCGTCCCGCCGCATTGGCCTGCCAAAGCTCTATCAATGTATGTGGAACAGCCGTTCCATCTTCATCCATCACGCGGCCGGTAACGATAATACGTTCACCCAGCGGCTCTGCTGAGTGTTGTCGTGTTAGATCGGCATCGCTTGCCACTACACGCTCATGACCAAACACAGGTCCAGTTAATTCAGATAAAGATTGCGGAAGAAGTATCAGGGGCAGCGAGGGAGAACGTTTCACTGTCGACCCGTACGCCGGAGTTAAATAAGCCGGCTGACTACCCGCTGCGGGCAAACGATAGGGACGTAAATCCAACATGATGAATCCTGATCTCGAAAAATATTTTTATTATTCTGTGCGTAGCTGTAGTAGCGTGAAATACGCTGCTCATCAGTAGAGAAAATTAAACTCGCTCTATCATCAGCGCTATACCCTGCCCCACACCTATGCACATAGTGCACAAGGCATAACGACCACCTGTTCTATGCAACTGGTACATTGCCGTTGTTACCAGTCGGGCGCCGCTCATGCCCAAAGGATGTCCAAGGGCGATGGCTCCACCATTCGGGTTGACCCGCGCATCATGATCCGCAATACCTAGCTCACGTAAAACGGCTAAGC
>CAYUDI010000111.1:0-6073 GCA_964443585.1 uncultured Bifidobacterium sp. | reverse complement strand
AGCTTCGTTAAGTTCGATCACATCCATCTGATCTATAGTCATGCCCGTCTGTTGCAATAATTTTTTAACAGCCGGTACCGGACCTATGCCCATGACGCGCGGAGCCACACCGGCGGTTGCCATGCCTACAACACGAGCACGCGGCGTTAATTCATACTTTTTAATATGCTCCTCGTCTGCTAATAACAAAGCACAAGCGCCATCATTTACACCCGATGCATTACCCGCAGTGACTGTGCCATCAGACTTGACCACACCTTTTAATTTACCCAGCGCCTCAATGCTTGTGGCACGCGGATGCTCATCATTCATTACGGTAATAGCATCACCTTTTTTCTGAGGGATGATCACCGGGATAATTTCATCAGCCAATATGCCAGCGGCCTGTGCTGCTGCTGCTTTGTTCTGACTAGCCACGGCAAATGCATCTTGATCAGCGCGATTGATATGGAAATCGGTCGCTACGTTTTCAGCTGTCTCTGGCATAGAGTCAACGCCATACAGGACTTTCATTTGAGGGTTAATGAAGCGCCATCCTATGGTGGTATCAAATAATTGCGCGTTACGGGAAAACGCACTATCCGCTTTACCCATCACAAACGGCGCTCTGGTCATGGATTCAACTCCACCGGCAATCACTAAACCTGCTTCACCTGACTTAATCATTCGCGACGCAGTACCTACCGCATCCATGCCCGAACCACACAAACGATTAATCGTTACACCTGGCACATCGATAGGCAAACCTGCTAACAGCAATGACATACGCGCCACATTGCGGTTATCCTCGCCTGCCTGATTTGCACAGCCAAAAATAACTTCTTGCACATCGCGCCATTCCACCGTTGGATTACGTTCTTGCAAAGCACGTAGTACAAGGGCACCTAAATCATCGGCTCGCATATCTTTAAAAACACCACCAAAGCGGCCGATGGGCGTGCGAAGTGCATCACAAATATAGGCGTGTTTCATCATAATTTTCTAGCTAAAAATAAAATCAAAAAAAGTTAAGTGATTCATGCAGCTGATAACGGTATGCCTGAGATTTTCTCGAGCTCGGAAAGCGTCCAGCCTTCCGCCATCTCTCTCACTACTAACCCGTCGGGAGTGATGTCTATAACGGCCAGATCAGTATAAATACGGCTAACACACGACATACCCGTAAGAGGGTATGTACATTGATCGACGATCTTACTTTCGCCAGATTTAGTTTGATGCTCCATCATCACAAATACTCGTTTAGCACCAATAGCAAGATCCATGGCGCCGCCAACAGCTGGTATGGCATCTACAGCACCTGTGTGCCAATTGGCGAGGTCGCCATGCCGTGACACCTGAAATGCACCGAGCACGCAAATATCAAGATGACCACCACGCATCATAGAAAACGAATCAGCATGATGAAAATAGGCTCCGCCTGTGAGCAAGGTGACGGGCTGCTTCCCTGCATTAATCAAGTCTTCATCCTCATTACCCTTAGCCGGTGCCGGACCCATGCCTAAAATACCATTCTCGCTATGTAAAAAAATTTCGCGCGAGGGATCAAGATGATTGGCTACCAAGGTGGGCAAACCTATGCCGAGATTAACGTAGGCGCCCTCAGGAATATCACGCGCTACACGCAATGCAATTTCATCTCTGCTAAATCGCTTCATACCTGACCTCCGGCGACTTGAACCACACGTTGCACAAAAATACCTGGCGTGACGATCACTTCAGGATCTAGTTCACCTAATTCAACGACCTGATCGACTTGAACTATTGTGCAAGCAGCCGCTGTAGCCATAATGGGGCCGAAGTTACGTGCTGCTTTACGATAAATAAGGTTGCCCCAGCGATCAGCCTTTAATGCTTTTATCAACGCAAAATCTGCATGAATCGGATACTCGAGTACGTAGTGTTTGCCATTAATGAGTCTCATCTCTTTGCCCTCTGCCAGCAGAGTACCGTAGCCTGTAGGTGAGAAGAAGGCTCCTACTCCAGCGCCCGCAGCACGTATACGTTCCGCGAGATTTCCTTGTGGTGTTAGTTCAAGCTCGAGCTCACCGCTGCGATAAAGACCATCAAACACATACGAATCTGTTTGACGCGGAAAGGAACAGATAATTTTTTTTACTCGACGCGCAGCTAGCAGCGCTGCCAAACCCGTGTCGCCATTTCCTGCATTGTTATTGACTATGGTTAGATCGGTCGCACCCTGATCAATTAGGGCATCAATGAGTTCGCGCGGCATACCTGCATTACCAAAGCCTCCAATCATGACAGTGGCGCCATCATGAATACCCGCCAATGCTTCTTGCATGCTGGGAACAATTTTATTAACCACGCAAAAACCCTTTCCATAGCAACAGCCGTACGCAAAATTGTGCAGGCCATACTCGATTTTTTTAGATTGCAAAGCGTGAGGATGTAGCGCGAAGCAATCGACTCATACAGCAGAGCGATTAACGCACCCCTGTTTGGATATAGAACAATTGCACAGTGTATAGACGGGATTACTTCACGGCAAGACTGTAGGTTTATTTTTTGTCCGATGGCCGAACCAAGAAATGGCAGCCTGAGGTCACTGTCAGGCTTACGCAACGAAACAGTGGATTTCTATCGTAGACCGAATCAAGTTAGTTAAGTCAACAACAAGGATTATCAATTAAACATTGAGTTCCGCTACGGTAACTGCGCTGCACATCTTCGCGATCTAACAACTACAGCGTTTACTTGCCCCATCGTCCATTTCATAGCGACTTAACTATGCAGAATATTTCCTCCTACATCACCGATACGATAACCAACCCTCTTCCTTCAGAACTGATGGAAACTGAAACGCACACTACACAACAAGAAGCAAATCAACCAAGAAAACCACTCACTATTGCAGAAGAAATTGATACATTAACCAACCCCAGTTTTATGACATCACTAGCTCGTGGCCTGGCGGTCGTTAAAGCGTTCAGCGATCAACGGCGCGCGATGACCATCGCTCAACTGAGCCACAAAACAGGCATTCCACGTGCTGCAGTGCGACGCTGTCTCTATACACTTAAACAGCTGGGCTATGCTGACTCAGAGGCGAACAATTTTTTTCTTAAGCCGAAAATTCTTACGCTAGGGTATGCGTATCTATCATCAACCCCATTAACAATTTCTGCGCAACCTTGTCTTAACCAGGTAAGCCTAACTTTAGGTGAATCATGTTCACTGGCCGTTTTAGAACACCATGAAGTTCTTTATATATCGCGCTCGCAAACTTCACGTGTCATGTCGGTTGCATTAAATACAGGCAGTCGCCTACCTGCCTATTGCACGTCACTTGGTCGAGTTATGTTAGCGGCTCTGTCGAAAGCTGATTTAGATAATTATTTTTCCAAAGTTCCTTTGCGCCCTTTGACAGAACATACCGTCGTGTCTGAAGTAAGACTAAGAGAAATATTGAATGAAACAGCTGAACAAGGTTACGCAATCGTGGAAGAAGAATTAGAAATCGGTCTACGATCTATTGCTGTACCAGTGCGCGGCGCTTCCGGAACCGTTGCCGCTGCATTAAATGTGGGTGCGCAATCTTCACGAGTCTCACGAGAGCAAATGGAAAATGAATTTTTGCCTATGTTACTCAATGGCGCCTCTGAACTGTCTATGCTGTTACCTTGATACAGCGTTTATCTTGATTCACAAGTCCTCGCTATGTGCAATCAGCGAGGCCCCTCCCTTTGACTTCGCTTTCTATCGTGTGATGGTTATACTTCCTGCTCAGACACGGGCGATTGCAGTCGAAAGTCACTGGGTGACATACCTTCTTGTCGCTTAAAAAACCGAGTGAAGTATGCTGGATCAGTAAATCCTAGTAGTTCAGAAATTTCTTTGATAGTCATAGCGGTGTAAATAAGCTCTCTCTTTGCTTCAAGCATCAATCGCTCATGGATTAGCTGCAAAGCTGATCGACCGCTAATTTGACGGCAAATTGCATTAAGATGAGCCACGCTAATATCTAACCAAATTGCGTACTGATCAAGAGGGAGATGTAAAACAAAATTTACCTCTATCAAAGCCACAAAACGCTTAACATGCCCACGTGCACGTCCAGCCGGTATAGATTTCCTGTCACTTAATTCTGTCTGACGCTGACGTATCAATCTGGCCAATGTGTAATTTAATAGCGATGCAATGACTGTCTGGCGATAGGCATCACGTCCCTGGTATTCCAGATGCAGTGCGCGAAGCACCGCTTGAATCGTTCCATCGCTACCAAGATCGCTTGGCAAACACTGAACTGGCCCTCCGAGCGACATCAGTTCGTGTGCCAAATGGGTTTCGAGTTTGTCGAGTAAGGCGTACGCAAACGTTATCACTATGCCCTGCGCATCCTTGGAAAATGTAAATCCATGCACGCAATGCTGCGGCAGTAAAAGAGCCGTACCCCCAAGTAGCTGACCTTGGCGGCCATCAAGTTGGAAATTCGCCTCTCCTCGTTCCAGCCACAGCACTTGAAACAACCCGTGGTGCCTATGCGGACGAATCTCCCAATTGTGCAAGCGGCTGCGTGCGGCGATCGATTCACAATGAATCAGATCCGTTGTAAGAGACTGAGCTTCTTCACCGTAGAGCTGGAAAACTGGAACGCTGGCGGATACCTTGGTCGGGGTAATCATGACGGAGTAAAAATACTTAGAAAATCCTTGAAATGTACAAGTTTCTTAGGTGAAAGTCTATTCCTGTAAAGCACTGTTTAGGTCACCATAGATTTTTATTCACCTCAATGCGGACGCTGTTCGCATAGCTGGGCACAAATCCATGAAAACTCAGGTTGCCATCATAGGCGCGGGCCCCTCGGGCCTTTTGCTTGGCCGACTGCTCGAACTGCAGGGCATCGACAACATCATCATAGAAACCAAGTCTCCTGATTACGTACTCTCACGCATACGTGCAGGTGTACTCGAGCAAGGCACCCAAATGCTGATGCGCGAGGCGCAGGTTGGGCAACGCATGGATAGCGAAGGCCATGTGCATGAAGGTTTTGCTCTATCCTTCCAGGGGCGTTTGGAACGGATTGATATAAAAGCGCTCACGGGCGGTAAAACGGTAATGGTGTACGGTCAAACCGAAGTCACCAAAGATTTAATGGATGCACGCAAACTATCGGGCGTCACCAGTTTTTATGAAGCCGATGAGGTGGTACTGCATGATTTTTACAGTAATAAACCCAGCGTTAGTTTTATTAGCGATGGACAAAAACACACTGTCGAATGCGAGTACATCGCTGGGTGCGACGGTTTTCATGGCGTCGCTCGTAAATCCATACCCTCTGAATCTCTACGCTTGTTTGAGCGTGTCTATCCTTTTGGGTGGCTGGGCATACTTTCACGTACTCCACCCGTATCTGAAGAACTGATCTACGCCAATCATGAACGCGGATTCGCTCTGTGCAGTATGCGTTCCAGCATGCTGTCACGTTACTATGTGCAATGCTCGTTAGATGACAACGTTGATAACTGGTCTGATCAGCGCTTTTGGGATGAGCTGCGTTTGCGGTTGCCTGAGGCTGCGGCTGAGTCTTTGGTTACTGGTCCATCAATAGAAAAGAGTATTGCTCCCTTGCGTAGCTTTGTTGCAGAACCTATGCAATTCGGCCAGTTGTTTTTGGTGGGTGATGCAGCTCATATCGTGCCACCTACGGGTGCTAAAGGTTTAAATCTGGCCGCCAGCGATGTTTACACTCTTTATAACATTCTACGTAAACGATATAAAGAAAACAGGCTGGATTTAATCTCTAAGTATTCTGAGATTTGCCTGCGCCGTATCTGGAAAGCAGAACGCTTTTCTTGGTGGATGACATCAATTTTGCATAAATTTTCAGACGACGCCTTCAATCAACGTATTCAAGAAGCAGAGCTGGATTACTACACCAGCTCGCTTGCGGGGAAAACAACGGTCGCCGAAAACTACGTGGGATTACCTTACGAAGCTGTGGAATAGCGTGCAGGCTCAGACCCAGCAGCAATCAGGCATAGCCGCTGGGACACAAATCGGTTAAATTTGCATCACCTGTCATCTTCAAAAGTTCTATGAGCCAACCCGTTGC
>CAYUDI010000110.1:0-8903 GCA_964443585.1 uncultured Bifidobacterium sp. | reverse complement strand
TGACCTCAAGTTTGTTTAGTCCACGCAGACAACTATCGTAAGCCAACACGCTATAACCAAAACCTACACCTATATTTCGCAGCACAGTGGAATCAGTTAAGTCGCGCTGCCAGCGTGACACTGGAAGTTTTTCAGCCATGTGCTTGAGTACGGCATTGGCCATGCCCAAGTTACCTTCTGAATTTTCAAAGTCGATAGGATTGACTTTGTGTGGCATGGTGGAAGAACCAATTTCACCTGCTTTAGTGCGCTGTTTAAAATAGCCCAACGAAATGTAACCCCAGATATCTCGGTTTAAATCCAGCAATATGGTGTTGGTACGAGCAATTGCATCAAACAGCTCTGCGATATAGTCATGCGGTTCGATTTGTATGGTGTGAGGATTAAAGGTCAAACCGAGTTTGGTTTCTATGACCTTGCGCGAAAACGCTACCCAATCAATTTCTGGATATGCAGATATATGCGCATTGTAGTTACCAACGGCGCCATTCATTTTGCCAAGTATGTGTACGCCAGCGATACGTTCGCGCGCGCGTGTGAGTCGCGCGACGATGTTAGCCATCTCTTTGCCCAAAGTGGTTGGGCTTGCAGGTTGACCATGAGTGCGAGACATCATGGGCAGCTCGGCATAGCTATGGGCCAGCTCGGTTAATTTAGAAATTACCGACGACAATTGTGGCAACAGCACCTCATCGCGTGCAGTTTTAAGCATCATCCCATGCGATGTATTGTTAATGTCTTCGGAGGTGCAGGCGAAATGAATAAATTCAGAAGCTTGTACTAGCTCGGGAACATCATGAACTTTTTCTTTAAGCCAGTACTCAACGGCTTTTACGTCATGATTAGTGACGGCTTCGATACTTTTGATACGCGCGGCATCGTCCTCAGTAAAGTTTGAAGCCAAGTTGTCTAATAATGCGCGAGCAGGTTGCGAAAAAGGTGGCAGTTCCGTCAATCCGGCTTCTGAGAGCGCAATTAACCATGCAACTTCTACTTTGACGCGGTGATGCATAAAACCCGCCTCAGATAGTATGGGCCGTAAGGCATCTGTTTTCGTGGCGTATCGGCCATCGAGAGGGGATAGTGCTGAGAGCGCGGAAAGTTGCATAGTCGGAATGAACAAGAATTACAGGAGTAAAACCAAAAATAACATGGTAGATTTTACCATCCGGACAACGAATAACCCTGGTGCACTAAGGCATACGCTTGTATAAATTGCCGGTGCTATAATCCGCCTCCCTTGGTCTAACCCTTCATCACCATGAAACTCATAGGATCACTCGCGAGTCCGTATGTACGCAAAGTCCGGATTGTAATGGCGGAGAAAAAGCTCGATTACGAGCTTGTCATTGATGATGTATGGTCACCGACAACGACCATTAGCTTATCGAATCCGCTGGGAAAAGTACCTTGCTTAATCATGGAAGACGGTGGCGCCATGTTTGATTCGCGCGTCATTGTTGAATATCTTGACACCATGTCGCCTGTGGGTAAGTTAATTCCTGGTGGCGGTCGTGAGCGCGCTGGTATTAAGTGTTGGGAAGCTTTGGCAGATGGCGTAACTGATGCGGGTATTATTGTGCGATTAGAGCGCACTCAGCGTCCGGTTGATATGCAGAGCGATGCGTGGGTAGAGCGTCAATTGGGAAAAATACGCACCGGACTTAACTCTATGGCGATGGCCTTGGGCGATTCCGCATTTTGTGCTGGTAGTCATATGTCGCTGGCCGATGTGGCTGTAGGTAGTACTTTGGGATGGTTAGCTTTCCGTTTTCCTGAAATCAACTGGCGCGAAGATCATCCAAATCTGGCACGGTTATTCGATAAACTATCTGAACGTCCTTCGTTCAAAGATACGGTGCCTATCGCTTAACCTGGGTTGAAAAAACAGAGCCTCCGAGCTCTGTTTTTTATTCAGTCTGCGAAGCGCTGGTAGCGATGATGCCACCACCCAGACACACATCACCCTCATACAAAACAGCCGATTGCCCTGGAGTGACGGCCCATTGTGCCTGCTCGAATTGAAGACTGAAACGTCCGTCGGGTAATGCACTATGAACGCACGTCATATCGTGTTGCCGGTAGCGAGTCTTGGCCGTTAGGTTCATTTCGGTCGGTGATTTGCCTGCTACCCAACTTACTTGATCAGCTGCCAGCGTATGCGATAACAGCCAGGGATGATCATGGCCCTGCACCACATACAGCGTATTGCTTGCAACATCTTTACGCGCCACATACCAGGCTTCATGGTTGCCGTCGTCATCGCGATGTTTTTTGCTACCACCCAATCCTATGCCTTTCCGTTGGCCCAGCGTATAAAAAGACAGGCCAATATGCTCGCCCATAATTTCACCATCAGGCGTCATCATGGGTCCAGGTTTAAACGACAGATAACGATGTAAAAATTCGCGAAATGGTCGCTCGCCTATAAAACAAATACCTGTGGAATCTTTTTTTCTTGCATTCGGTAAGCCTAATTCATCCGCAATTTTTCGTATTTCAGTTTTATGTAACTCACCCAGCGGGAACAGAGTATGTGAGAGTTGCGATTGATTTAGTCGGTGTAAAAAATAGCTTTGATCTTTGCTGGCATCAATGGCTTTTAGTAATTCGAACTGCCCAGCGTTTTCGCGCACGCGCGCATAGTGACCGGTAGCAATTAAATCAGCTCCCAGCGCCATGGCATGATCAAGAAATGATTTGAACTTAATTTCAGCATTGCACAGCACATCGGGATTTGGGGTGCGACCTGCTTCGTATTCACGTAAAAATTCGGCGAAAACACGATCCTTATATTCAGATGCAAAATTAACGGCTTCTATATCTACACCCAAGACATCTGCAACGCTAACAGCATCTATCCAGTCTTGGCGGGTAGAGCAGTATTCGTCATCATCATCGTCTTCCCAGTTTTTCATGAAAAGTTTGAGTAGCCAGGCAGCGACCGACGAATCTACGCCACCAGACATACCCAGCACCACGCGTTTAGGCATAGCTTTGATCTCTTACGCTGGGATGTGTGTAAATAAGCGACAGAGGGCTGCGCTTGCCTAGCAGATGATCATCGACACACTGCAAAACCAAAGGGCTGCGATGCGTTGCCTGGCATGCGAGTAGTTCGTCACGGGTCATCCATACAGTTCGGATAATGCCTACATCCAAAGGCCTGTCGTGTTGCTCGCCCAGTGTTCCTGTAAAAGCGAACCGCAGGTAGGTGACTTCTTCCTTGGTGCGTTCCGATACATAGCGCGATAAATACACACCTACTATCGCTTCGGGGGTAAAGCTGAAACTGGTTTCTTCCAGGGTTTCGCGGCTTACAGCCTCGACCAGAGATTCACCGGGATCGAGGTGACCGGCGGGTTGATTGAACCGTATGCCGTCGCTGGTTTCTTCTTCGACCAGCAGAAATTTGCCTTCCCGCTCTATGATGGCGGCCACGGTGACAGAGGGTTTCCAAATAGTGGACATGGTTTCCTTTAACGAGCACGCATTTTAACCGCTGACTTTATTTGGGCAACTTGGGATGTGTGCGATGATTAGTTGGGCCAGATCAATCACAAATAGTGTGCAAGTCGCGTGCTAAAGGTGCAGAATGCAGCGCCTGTTGGCGATTCTAAAGTGTAATCATTACAACAATTCTCGAACTAAGCACAAAAAATAAGAACGGTCGTTCTAATTTTGTAATTGCGTGTAAGATTCGGGCTTTCTTTTTGGGAGAACCCCATGAAAATCGGCATACCCGCCGAGACGCGTCTGGGTGAGACGCGAGTCGCTGCGACACCCGAGACAGTTAAAAAACTAGTCGCCGCCAACCATCAAGTTATGGTGCAATCCGGCGCTGGCATTGCTGCGAGCATTACCGATGAGGCCTACGCTGCTGCGGGCGCTCAACTTACATCTGCTACTGATGCTCTGAGTGCTGACCTGGTGCTGAAGGTAAGAGCCCCATCGGCAGAGGAACGTCAAGCTATGAAATCCGGCAGTGTGCTGGTTGGCATGCTCAATCCGTTTGATACTGAGAACAATGCTGCGATGGCGCAAGCAGGCCTAAGTGCATTTGCACTCGAAGCCGCACCGCGTATTACGCGCGCTCAGTCACTCGATGTACTTTCTTCTCAAGCTAATATTGCAGGGTACAAGGCGGTTTTGATGGCAGCCAATGCCTATCAGCGCTTCATGCCTATGCTGATGACGGCCGCTGGTACGGTGAAAGCCGCACGTGTGTTGATCATGGGTGTGGGTGTGGCGGGCCTGCAGGCGATCGCGACGGCCAAACGTATGGGCGCCATAATCGAGGCATCCGATGTACGTCCGCCCGTCAAAGAGCAAGTCGAATCGCTGGGTGCAAAATTCATCGATGTTCCGTTCGAAACCGATGAAGAGCGTGAAATCGCCAAGGGTGTGGGCGGTTATGCGCGCCCCATGCCAGAAGCGTGGATGCAACGTCAGGCTACGCTGGTGCATGAACGCGCTAAACAAGCTGACATCATCATCACCACGGCCTTGATTCCGGGTCGCAAAGCACCGATATTGATTAGCGAAGAAACTGTTAAATCTATGAAGCCAGGGTCGGTCATTGTTGACATGGCGGTTGAGCAAGGCGGTAACTGCCCACTCTCCGAACTGGGCAAGACGGTGATCAAGCACGGTGTCACTATCATTGGAGAAGGCAACATTCCTGCGTTGTGTGCAGCAGACGCATCGGCACTGTACTCACGTAATGTGCTGGATTTTCTCAAGCTAATTATCGATAAAGAAGGTGCGTTACATATCGACCGATCTGATGAGATTATTGCGGCGACCTTGATGTGCTCTGGTGGTGAAGTCGTTCGTAAGTCGTAGGAGATTGAATGCTGCAACGTATTATGTTGCGCGCGAAAATACATCGCGCGACGGTCACTCAATGTGATCTGAACTATGAAGGCTCATGTGGCATAGACGATGATTTGCTGGAAGCAGCAGATATTCGTGAGTTTGAAAAAATAGATCTTTACAACATTAATAACGGCGAGCGTTTCTCTACTTACGCAATACGAGGCAAACGCGGCAGTGGTGAAATCTCTCTCAATGGTGCAGCAGCGCGGTTAGCGCAGTTGGGTGATTTGTTAATTATCTGCACCTATGCACCCATGAGCGAATCGGAAGCATCTGTGTACCAGCCGAAAATTGTTTTTGTAAACGAAAAAAATCGAATTACTGGTCTTAAAAAATAAATGCCTTCATCGTGTTTTCGAAGGCGCCTACTGTCTATAACCAGAGGACATCATGGAAGTCAGCCATACCATTATTAACCTGATCATCTTTGTGCTGGCGATTTATGTCGGCTATCACGTGGTGTGGACGGTCACACCTGCACTGCATACTCCGCTTATGGCAGTCACCAATGCGGTGTCAGCCATCATCATCATCGGCGCCATGCTGGCTGCTGCGCTAACGGAAGGTCCGCTTGCACAGTTTATGGGTACCTTGGCAGTAGCCCTAGCAGCAGTCAATGTGTTCGGTGGGTTTTTAGTCACCCAGCGCATGCTGGAAATGTTCAAGAAAAAAGAACCTAAGGCCAAGAAGAAGGAAGAGGCGACAACATGAGCATGAATCTGGTTACTCTGTTGTACCTGCTGGCCTCTGTATGTTTCATACAGGCGTTAAAAGGCCTCTCTCATCCGTCTACAGCGCGTCGAGGTAATGCCTTCGGTATGTCGGGTATGGCGATCGCTGCAGTCACAACGATTGCACTCATAGTCAAGCTCAAATCGGAAGCAACAGCAGGTTCTGATTTTGGCTACGGTTTACTCGCGCTCGGTGTGGTGGTCGGTGGCGGCATAGGCACTCTGCTCGCTAAGCGCGTAGAGATGACCAAGATGCCCGAGTTGGTCGCCGCTATGCACTCGCTGATAGGTTTGGCTGCAGTTTGTATTGCCGTGGCGGCTGTGTCCGAGCCATGGGCTTTTGGTATTGCCGCTCACGGGACTCCTATACCTTTTGGTAACCGGTTAGAGCTCTTCATTGGTACGTTTGTCGGCGCGATTACTTTTTCTGGTTCGGTCATCGCTTTCGGCAAGCTGGCGGGCAAATATAAATTCCGCCTGTTCCAAGGTGCACCCGTGGTGTTCCCCGGCCAGCATTTGTTTAATCTTGCTATGGCTATCGCCATGTTGGTGGCAGGACTGATGTTCGTTGCGGATCCCGGTGTGGAAGCTGCATGGACCCCCTTTGTTGTCATGACAGTCATTGCCTTTATTTTGGGTGTGCTGATCATCATTCCTATCGGTGGTGCGGATATGCCGGTGGTGGTGTCCATGCTAAACAGCTACTCTGGCTGGGCAGCAGCAGGTATCGGTTTTTCACTCAACAACTCGATGCTGATTATTGCCGGATCGCTGGTGGGTTCGTCTGGTGCGATTCTTTCTTACATCATGTGCGCGGCGATGAATCGTTCGTTCATTAGCGTGATTTTGGGTGGTTTTGGTGGTGAAGCAGGCGACGCAGCGGCAGGTTCCCAGCAGCAGCGCAATGTGCGCTCAGGTTCGGCTGATGATGCAGCGTTCGTGATGAGCCATGCGGAGACAGTGATCATTGTTCCGGGTTATGGATTAGCAGTTGCTCGTGCTCAGCACGCACTCATGGAATTAAGTGAAAAATTGACCCATCGTGGCGTCACAGTCAAATACGCGATTCACCCGGTGGCAGGTCGTATGCCAGGTCATATGAACGTACTTTTGGCAGAAGCCGAAGTTCCTTACGATCAGGTATTTGAAATGGAAGACATCAACGGCGAATTTGGTCAGGCCGATGTGGTGTTGGTGCTGGGCGCTAATGATGTGGTTAACCCGGCGGCTAAAGACCCGAATTCTGCTATCGCAGGAATGCCTATTCTCGAGGCCTATAAAGCGAAGATGGTCATAGTAAACAAACGCTCCATGGCTGCAGGCTATGCTGGTCTGGACAACGAGTTGTTCTACATGGATAAAACCATGATGGTGTTTGGCGATGCGAAGAAGGTGATTGAAGATATGGTGAAGGCTGTTGAATAACAGCACTAACCTTACTAGCCATTGAACCTGAATCAATGAACCAAAAGCTAGACTTAAGCCCGCTACTAAATACGGTAAACCGACTTGCCGAGGGGCTTACTCGCTATGAGATGGACATCGCGGACACACAGATTCGCGATGGCCTGATTCAGCGATTCGAGTTTAGCTATGAAATCAGCCACAAGATGCTGAAGCGTTATCTCGAAGCGGTGTCTCCTACACCAGAGCAGTTCGATGCCATGGCTTTTGCGGACCTTATTCGATCTGGTAATGAACAAGGCTTGTTACTCAGCGACTGGTCGCAATGGAGAAAGTATCGTGAGATGCGCAGCAAGACCAGTCACACCTACGATGAAGAAGTTGCCATTCAGGTTGTGCAGGGCATTCCAGCATTCCTAGAAGAAGCGCGCTACCTGCTAAAACAACTACAAGAACGTAACCAGTAGCGGCATGGCTGATCAGCCTCTAATCGACATAAGCCAAGAAAACTGGCTCATCGTTCGCGACATACTGCAGCGCTATGTGCCCGATCGCGAAGTATGGGCATTTGGTTCACGTGCAAAATGGACAGCCAAGGAATTTTCTGATCTCGATATTGCCATCATCGGTGATGAGCCATTAAGCATAGGCCTCATGGCGGAGATGAAAGAAGCATTTCAAGAGTCACCATTGCCGTTCAAGATTGATATAGTGGATTGGGCAAGCATTACGCCTGCATTTCAGCAAATCATCCAAGCGTCAAAACTTCAGATTCAATCATCCCGGTAGTTAAAGATAAAGCGATAAGGCCCGAGCCTGAAATGGCCGCTTTATTTCGATGTTTATCGCAATCCAAACATCATGTGCGAAGCCAACCAGCGTTTAGCAGTGGGTGCAATATCGATTAACCCTAGCGACATACCAAGCATGGTTTGTGTGATGGATTGGTCCGGCGCGCTGGCAAACACACGCGCCATCCAATCAGTGAGTTGTATCGTCGCTCCACGATCGGCCTGACGCTGACGTTCGAAGGTAGTGAACGTTGTTGGTGACATTTCTTTCGTCAATAAATCTGCCAGCACCGTGGCATCCCGAAGTCCGAGATTAAGTCCCTGGCCGGCCACTGGGTGCAAAGTCTGAGCAGCATTACCTATAGCAATCGTGCGCGGTGAATTAGGAGCGTGTGCGTTTAGTCCGAGGGGATACGTGGATCGCAAACCAATCTTAACGAAGCGGCCTACACGCTGCCCAAAGGCTTGTTGCAGAGCTTGCAGAAACGCTTCATCTGCCAAAGCCATTAAGCGCTCGCTATGTTCAGGGCGCACACACCAAACTAAGGCGTAGCCGCCTGCTTGCGGTAGTAATGCAAGCGGACCTTCGTCGGTGAATCGTTCAAATGCCCGATCAGGTAGTGGAGTGCTCGTTTCTATGTGCGCGACGATGGCACATTGCTGATAATTGCGGTGTTTAGCACGCTGGGTTTGTTCGCCAAACACGCCACCTTCAGCTTGTATTGCAAGCTGTGCCGTTAATGTTTGGTGGTTGGATAATTCGATAGCTAGTTGATCAGGCTGTTCGTTCACACGCGCTACTCGGCACGGTCGGAATTGCTGCAGTCCTGAGCCAGACAACCTATCAGCCAAAGCGCGAACGAGATCACCGTAGCGACAGACATAACCCAAGGCAGGTAGTTGATATTCATCCGCTTTTATTAACGTGCGGCCAAAACTGCCACGTCGTGAAATGTGAATTTCTCGTATGGGTGTCACAGTAGTGGGCCAGCCATGAATGTGTTCCAGCAATTGGCGGCTGCCAAAAGATAGTGCTACTGAGCGGGGATCTTTTGCCGCTGCATCCAGCGTTTTGGCATCGATGAGCGCAATGTTTTTT
>CAYUDI010000109.1:0-8915 GCA_964443585.1 uncultured Bifidobacterium sp. | reverse complement strand
GTCATGTCCTCAGGCAGGTAGCGCTTGGGATTCATGACTATTGCCAAAAGAAACAAGACAAACGCGATCAACGCAATTCGTAGCAGCCGTAGCACGATGCGACGCCTGGTATGGTTGGAACTTTGGTCCATCTCTATCCTCGGATGACTACACCGACAAATAGTATTGTGTCACAGCAAGACAACTAAGCAAGCACTCATGTAATTACAGCGAATCAGCCAGCCCACTGTATCAGACCAATTTGTGCGACTCACTTTAGCCCGTTATTACCCTTGTAAAAGCTTCAGTACTGTTTGCTGACTGGTGTTCGCTTGCGCTAGCACTGCCGTTGCTGCCTGTTGCATGATCTGCGTTTTGGCCAGTTCCGTACTTGCTGCAGCGTAGTCGGCATCTTCAATCTGGCTGCGTGAGGCCGACAAATTCGTCGTCACATTCGACAGATTGGAGATCACATGCTCCATACGGTTCATCACGGCACCCATGGTGGCACGCGTGGCATTCACCTTGTCCATCGCATCATCTAGCAGGGTCAAGACTGCCGATGCACCATCACGTGTATTGATACGCACCCGACGATCTTCGACGTTCAAGTCGACATCACCGGTGATATCCCCTGTGATTGCACCTTTTTTACCGAAATCGGCTAGATCAATCGTAATGTATTGGTTGGCTGAAGAACCTACCTGGAAAGCCAGTCGGCCTACGCGCGGTGGATCCATCTCTTCACTGGAACGACCTCCAAACGTGCCTTCCTCGAAACCGAGTGCCATAAAATTGCCATCAGCACCAAAACCTTTGTCGCCCACGGAGATTTTGAATGGCTGTCCAGTTGCACGCAATTCATCCAACTGATCCGATGGAGGTGCACCGTCTGGTGCGGGCAACTTAGGCAAGAGCGCCGGATCCGAGATCATGCGCACTGTGCTGTAGACCGTGCGTGCTGCAGTTGAAGTTGCCGTCGCATTGACGATACCGGTAATGTCATTGTCACCAAAACTGTTTTCAGTAACCGTTGACAAGGTCAACGTTGGACCGGAAGTCGATACCGCTGCCCCTTTGAGGGTAAACGGTGAACCTGCAACCGTCGACGTAATGTCCAGATAGCTGCCGTTGTTGGTCACAGCAATATTTTTCAGCGTACCTGCTGAAATCGCTGCATTAATCGCTGCTTCAAGAGCCGTTGCCATGCTCGATGTTCCGCCCGTAGCCGCATCGGAAGTAATGGTCTTGCCATTAATCACTACAGAAGCTGTCTGAGAGCCAACCGAGCCACCCACAGCAATACGTGAAACCTGCGCAACCGATCCACCTTTATCCAAGCCAAAACTGGCGGCACTGAGATCCTTGAGATTGGAGTCAAACCAGACAGATACATTTCGGCCATCCGATTGCAATGTCACTCCGCTACCGTTATCTGCCGCTGTCAGGCCATGCTGACCCGTTCTCATGTTGATCGCTTCTACGACTTTCTCACGACGTGCTGTACCGGCTTCATCTTGTAAAAATACAACGGGTACCGTGGTGCCATTAATATATAAATTGTAGGTTGTTCCACCTGACGACGTAGTCGGTAGGCTAGTAACCGTAGTCAAACCTTTGCTAACGATCGGATTGGCCTGTGCACGTACACCCGTCTCACTGCTAGAGGCATTGATCGCTGCCGCAATCGCAAGCGCGCTTGCGCTACGATCGCTGCTGGCAGTAGTAGTGCTGGATTTAATGTCATCCGCAGTGGTCGTGGCGCGTATTTTTACGCCATTGATCATTAGATCATCCATATTCAGCGGCTTGCTGGCGGCTGGAGTGTTAGCGGTAACCGTGCTAGAACTCAACGTACCTGTGTTGGTAGAGCCTGTATCCGTTGATAAAGTAAACGGTGTACCTGCGGTGGATGCCGTAACAAGCAACTCACCTACCCCACGACCTGCTGCAGCGGTTACGCCCAACGTGGTATTGGTATTGATCAAGGTAACAAGATCATCTCTGACTGATTGCGCATCGGTAGTCACACTCGATGTAAATACCGTACCGTTAATGGTGACTGAAAAAGTATCGGACGATCCAAGTGAACCACCTACCGTTACAGCTTCGGACTGAGCAACAGGCGCGTCAACGATCGCGCGCGAACTCGTGTTAAAGACGGATTGATTTTTGGTGAAATTACCTTCGATCAGACCAGTACGCTCGATATTGCCCGTGGTCGCTGATGAAATGACGACTGGGGCTTCAATTTTTGATTCCAGCGAGTAAGTACCGGTATGCACGCCTTGGCGCAAACCTACACTTTTACCAAACAACGCTGCGCTGCTGGCTGTTTCGAAAGATACTTCAATGTTTCTGCCATCTGCAGCTACCAGAGTGATGCCTTTGGAATCGTAGCCTGTATCGATGGCTTTAACGCCGGTCTTTGCGGTGATGGCATTAATAGCGTTCATAACATCCGAGCGAGTCGCACGGGTGTTGTTGAGCGTTGTTGTAATGTCAGCTGAAGCATAGCCATTAATAAACACCGTGCCTGAGACTGAAGGCCCGGTCGTCATGGATTGACCAGTGAATACGTTTTCATTGACCTTGGCATACACACCTGTGCCTGGGCTCAAGGTAGCATATTCTTGGCTTACATCAACAATCACTGACAGACCCGTTGTCCCTGGTGCAATTGTTGTACTGGGTACATCTCTTTCAGAAGTTGGAAAATCAACTTTGATCGTCGATCCACCTGGTGCATACGTTACAGTTCTACCGCTGCTTTGGTTAAATAAAGAACTAGCTCGCAGAGTTGCGGCAATCTTGGCCGAAGCTAACGACGATGTCGTCTCCGCGCTGGTCAACTGCACGCTGACGCCACCAACGACTATCGTGCCCGGTTTAGGTACACCGGTAAAGGTTAATGACTGCGATTCACCAACATCTGCTCCTCGGGTTGATGCCATGCGATTAATCGCAGCAGCCTTAGCAATTGCACTTCCCGCGGCGTTATTTGAGGGCGAAAAAGGATCATCTGAGGTATACGAGGCACCTATATCAATACCATTAATACGCAAGTCACCCGCACGCAACGCAGGCACACCACCTTCAACGGCCACCGATAAACCAACAGCGCGGTTAGAAAAATCAAGTGTGCTACCGCTAGAATCTTTTACTGTGTAGACCAGATCGCTTGAAATCACATGGCGATTTTGACCGTCTGTGCTGCTAAATGTCACGGTACCTAGCGTAGGTGAAGCCGTACCAGTGAGTGTTAATGTCTGATTATCTGATGTCTGAAAAGATGCTGTAACTCCTCCCACATTAGAAACAGAAAAATTCAGCGTACCACTCTTCAAAAAACTGCCATTACTTGAAAAATTCTCGCCCGTCGTGGCCACCGCAGCGCGGGTTGTCGCCACCGTTTTGCTGACCCCTGTAGCACCTACATCAACAACGATATCGCCGATATCTCCATCAGTAGCGGCATAAGTAATGGTCAATTGACCATCCGCTGTTTGGGTAATTGTTCGACCCGATGTGGTCGGATCGTAGCTAACATCCGCCTCTAACGCAGTTTTTATTGCGGCAGTAAAACTCTTCATTCCATCATCTAAATCTGCATCTGCAATCGTTACTTTTACACCAGCGACCGTAATAATTCCCGTCGTTGGCGTTGAACTATCCGCAACAAAGGTAAGCGTTTGTATTTCGCCCGAATCAGCGCCAGATAACGTTCTCGTGGTCGTTGGATCGATAAAGACCTCCGCCAATTGGCTCACCGAGGTAGTTTTGTACACTGGCATCTCACCCACCCGCTCACCGGCTGTGCCATTCAAAACAGGAAAACCATTCCACTCGGTAGATTCAGAAATATGAACAATTTCAGCTTTGAGCTGCTGGAATTCCAGATCCAGGTAGCTACGCTGTGCGTTGTCGTTAGTGTCATTGACTGCCTGAACGGCCAACTCACGCATACGCTGCATCATGTCCGTGATTTCGTTGGTTGCGCCCTCCGCTGTTTGTATCAGCGAAATCGCATCACCCGCGTTTCGGATCGCCTGATTCAAACTTCGAATCTGGTGAGTCATCCGCGTTGAAATCGCCAAACCGGCGGCATCGTCGGCAGCGGTATTAATCCGCTTACCAGTCGAGAGCTGCGCCATCGCATTCGCTTGTGCGCCTTCGGTTCGTTTTAACGCTGACTGTGAGAACAGCGCTTTAATGTTTGTGTTGATGACTGCCATTTTTGGTTTCTCCTTGCGGCGTCCTATACTGCTTTATTTATACAGGCCTTAGCCTATGTGATAAATATATCTAAGCAAACGCCGTACCAGGTTAAAAACTCCATTAAATTCAGATAGTTACACTTTTTTTTCTAATTTCTTTACGTCTTAAACTTTAGTGCGGCAATTTCTGTCGGTAAACCGGCAGTTAGCTGCCATATATAATTTGCTAATAACCAGCCACTGAATCAACGCTGAACGGCACCTAAACCCAGGGCCTCGGCTAGCGCGTCATATTCTTTTAATAATTCCGGATGCTCGGGAAACAATGAGAGTGCGATACCCGCGGCTTCAAATGCTTCCGCCAGATCCAAGTTGCAACGCAAAGAACGAATCAGCATAGAGTGGGTAAATACCGTTGCCCTGCTACCTTGCATTTCCATTAATTGCTTCAAAAGATCTACGCCCTGCGGCCAATCCTCTCTGACAACGGCCAGTAAACTGGTAATGGCTAAAATATCTTCACTTTCTGGATATAAGGCTAAGCCAGCATCACCAAGCGCATAAGCCAGCGCGTCGCGATCCTCGCCCATTAATACCTGAATTGCCTCGCGGATTTCTTCTGGCGCAAAACGCGACACCTGCAAGGTATTAAATGGTTGACCGTGTTCTGAGTGAAAAATCAGTTCTTGAGCGAGATTAGCCATAGTTAAGCTCCTGTTTTAATAGCTTTGTTCGAAGTTGAGGATTATTGCAGCAACACAATTCTCCTGGACATGACCTACTAAGCAAAACCGATGCCAGCTTTAGAAACCCGCATAACTGTCGATATAACGCCGGTTTTTTGTACTTAGGGCCTATGCAACCCTTGATAAATGCTCAAAACTGCTCAATTGAATGCAAGTAGGAACTAAGGCGGCAAGACCTTTCCCACCACTTTGCCGCCGCGGCAGGCAATTGCCCCTGCTTTGCCGCCCCTGCCAACTGTCTGCCTTAATCGGCTTGTAGCGAGTAGACTAAGCTAACCATAGCAATTGCCGGGCCAAATGGCATGTTTTGTGCTTATAAACGCGCGCGACTGTGCATTAATGACGATGAACTTTGTAGAAATTTTGCGCCAACCGTTGGGCGCTTTTCTGACGCATTAAAGAAATCTCGGTTCGCGCCGAGTACTACATCAAAGTGAAAGTAAGATTATGGCTACCTCACCGGTTTCTTCTACCAGTTCGGCAACGGCATCCTCCTCGATGACGACTGAGGCACAAGCACTGGCTGCCAAAAAAGCCAATGCCCAATCCATACTTAAATCGCTTAGCGCAGGATCTGGCGTTGATGTCTCTTCACTCGCTCAAAATCTGGTTGATGCCGAGGGAAATCCTCAAAAAACACTGCTCAACTCCAAAATCACCAAAAACGAAAGCAAGATTAGCGGCCTCTCTGCTGTAATGTTTATGATGTCCGAGCTTAAAACTAAGCTCGCTGCACTTAAAGACCGCGATAGCTTTAATACCGTTAATGCCAGTAACAGCAACACCAGTGCCTTAACCATCAGCGCATCACCTACCGCCAACGTTGGCTCGCATCAGATCAAAATCGAATCTGTCTCAGCAGCTCAGAGCAGCATTAGTTCCGGATTCGCTAGTAAAACGAGTTCACTCAATGGCGGCAATCCATTTAGCCTGACGATAGCCCAAACGAATAAAGGTGGAATTTCGGTAGGTACACCCAGCTTTGATGCCACCAACACAGCGTCGATCGCGGGTATTAGTTTCGGGACCAAGCCTGCAATTGACGATTTTAGTAAGTTCGCTGTCACGGTGGATGGTAAGAGCATCAGCCTCACACCCAATCCAGCCAATGCAACGCTGGCTGATCTTGCCAGCGATTTGCAGGCCCAACTTCGAACCCAAGACAGTGGCTCACCCGACTTAAGCATTACCGTAACCAATGATAACCAGCTCACGATAACCTCGGCCACACCCACTCGCGTAATCAGTGATGTTTCACTCAAGAGCGGTGCAGCGTCGATGGGAACACCTACCTCGACTGGCAGCAGTTTTGCCGTGATCAGTGATGTTAGTTTTGCGAGTAATCCCTCGGTAACCGATTTCAAAAACTTCGCTGTCACTGTCGATGGTAAGGCCTACAGTTTTACGCCCAAGCCAGCAACAGCAACCATGGATGACTTGGCCGCGAATATACAAAGTCAGTTACGTGCATTAGATGGCACAACCGATTTAAGCGTGACAGTATCCAATGGTAATCGGTTAGAGATTACGTCGGCCAAGTCATCCCGCGCTATTAGTGCGCCAGCCTTATCGAATCAGGCAACGATTAATTTGAACACGGGTGCCAGCGGAGGAACATCTACAGGAAAAACTATTAGCGGCGTAGTCTTTGGTACTAACCCCTCGATGAATGATTTCAATACATTTGATATCACCATAGGCGGCAAATCATTTTCGATAGTTCCCGTTCCAAATCCGCCTACCCTCGCCTCGTTGGCTCAGAATATTCAGAGTCAACTTCGTATTGTGGATGGCTCTTCGGATATCAATGTCAAGATCGCTAACGATGGCAGCACTCTGGAATTTAGCTCTACAAGCAATCGCGACATTACCAGTACCAAACTGACACCTAAGACATATGCCGACACACCCGATGGTGTAGTGGCTGCAATCAACTCGTCTGGCAGGGGGTACAGAGCACAGTTGGTAAATGACGGAAGTACGCGCCCCTTTAAAATTATGATCACTGGTGAAGCGGGATCTACCGAGAGTTTTTCGCTCACGAGTTCAAGTACAACGGCACTGAGTTTTTCGAATGTCACCAGCGCATCGGATGCCAACATAACCGTGGATGGCGTGAATTTCACTCGCAAGACCAACACCATTACGGATGTAGTCACCGGACTAACGCTCGACCTGAAAGCCACTACCTCAACGGCAGTGAGTACCATGGTGAGTCGTGACACAACGGCGATACAGACGAGGCTAAGCGAGCTAGTCACTGCTTATAATGATTTTAACGACATCATTAATGAAACTACCAACTCTAAATCAACCTTAGAAACCTATGGTGCAACACTGGTTGGCAATAGTACGGTACGTATCGTCAAGCAGCAGATTCGACAGGTCATACTTGGAAATTCCAGCACGGCCTCTGGCAATATCAAAAATCTTAGCCAGCTTGGTTTGAGCGTCGATGAAAAAGGCGTGATGAAACTAGATTCCACAAAAGCCGAAGCGACTCTCAACACAAATTATGATGATGTCGTCAAAGCATTCACCGGTGGTTATAACAACCTTAGCGCATACAGCACGCAATCTGCAGGTATTGCGGGTGATACGGTAAAAAAACTCACTACGCTGTTAGCACCGGGCGGTCCGTTAACGACACAAAGTGACAGCGCTACGACACAGAATGAGCGTTACAGAGCAAATCTGACCAAATTACAATCTCGCTTGGACTCTCTACTCTCACGCTACAACAAGCAGTTTGCTGCCATGGACAGCCTGGTGGGCAATGTCAATGCTCAGAAAACCAGTTTGAAAGCAACGTTTGACGGCATGATGGCTTCATACACCAACAGCTAAGAAGCACTAATTAAATAAAATTCATACCTTGGGCGAGCAATCCATCACGGCTAACCCATGATGCACTGAGCCCCGCGGCCTGCAGCTGATCTGCCACTCAATACAATGTGAATTCAATCAGCATCGCCCAAAGTAGTACTTCGCTAATAAAAAGCCTGGCCATTGATCTGGTCAGGCTTTTTTGCTTGTACAGGGCTGTTGAGAGCCATATCCCGTTGATAAAAGCTTAAATCGATATCAAAAAAATAATTTACACCCTACCCCGGCAAAATTTTTCCTCTTTTCACCTAAAGCTATACGCGCTCGCGACGATACCCCAAACGTACAAGTGCGTTTTGTAATGTCGCTCATTGGAATGCCTGGCATATGAGGCAAACCAGAAAGGTGGGAATCATGGAAATTCAAACAAGGTCAGCAGCGCTGCAAACTGTAAAACCGCAGCCAGCCTCGCCCCAGTCTCAGGCTAACCCCGCTTCAACCGGTGTTGCCATTGCCACTGCGCCCGTGCACAAGGCAGAGATCAAAGTCAATGTCGAGCAGATGAAAAAAAATCTCGACCAGGCTATAGGTCAATTAAACGACAACATGCGTGACGGTGGCAGAAATTTGGCCTTCGCCATGGATGAAGTGTTGGGACGCCCCGTTATTGTCGTTAAAAAAGGAGATACCGGCGAGGTCATTCGGCAAATACCGAACGAAGTCGTCATCAAGGTGGCGCATAACCTGGACAAGCTCAAGGGTTTGCTGTTTAACACGCGCGCTTGATCTTTAACTACCGAAGGGCTGATTAAACAAAAACGCGATTTTTACCAGTGACATAGTTTGTGGCCAATTGCTTCATATATACAACCACCTCTCTAAAAGTACTTCTGGCGCATCATAAAAATCGTAATTAATCAGTATCTTCCTAAAGCTTTTTTTTGTAGTACCGATACATAAAACGTCAAGAAAAGACTCTGGAGTGATTCAGGTAAATCTAAATTAGGAGAACACCATGTCAGCGATTAACACCAACGTGAGCGCCCTTTTTGCTCAGAACGCTTTGAAAATCAATGCGCGGAACATGACGAAAGCCATGGAGCAGCTGTCGACCGGCCGCCGCATCAACTCCGCCAAGGATGATGCT
>CAYUDI010000108.1:1212-8923 GCA_964443585.1 uncultured Bifidobacterium sp. | reverse complement strand
ACATCAATGACAGGCCTCAGGGTGAATGGTGGGGCGCGCAGGATCACACATACGAATAGTGCCTGCGCCATCTATTTTTAAAACAAGACGTACGTCATCCGATGCAGCAGTATGAATAACATCAACGCGCGCAATGTCTGTGCCTCCAGTGACTTGCGGAGCATCTCCTAACGGAAAAAAATCTAGCGTACCGGGTAAGGCCATACCGGCTTTAAGGGCAGTATCTGTTTTCGAAGAATTAGCCAGTATCGCTCCACCCCATCGCACCAAACTGCTTACCTCGGATGTCTGAGTCAGTAGCGGCGAGGGGCATGCAGCCGTGGCGTAGACGCAGGTAACGCTCCAGCTAGGAATACCCGTTGAATCGCCTAGGCTTATACGTATGCGCGTATTTCGTGCAACCGCTTCGGCTCGCGTACGCTGGATTGCGCTACGCAAACTCTCTGCGCTGCTACGTACTTCCATAGAACGAACCCACCGCACCACCGAAGGTGTACCAATGGCAAGCACGATCGATATAACTACCAAGGTAATCAATAACTCGATCATCGTGAACGCAGAACTTTCGTCCATAAACTGCTTAGTTAACACGCGCCGTTTCTTCTGGTGATCCAGCAATTGACAGGCACAGTTCCCCAACCCTCAGGCAACGCTGTGGTTCTTGCCACGCCCGCCTGATTCAGGGTGTACGAAACCGCAATCAAATCGCCACTATTTCCAACAGCAGTCAGTACATACGATTCACCAGATGATGCGGTTGAGCAACTAAACTTAAAATGCTCGCTAACAGGTGCGGAAGCACCGCAATTTTCACCATTAGCATAGGTATGATGGTCCTGGTAATACTCTTCCAAGCGCATAGCAAACAGACTTAAACCACTTGTTGCTTGAGGTATGGCGCTTCGTATCATGTGATCACGGTAGGCCGGCATAGCAAAGGCGGCCAATATACTAGCGATGACTAGCGCTACCATTAATTCGATCAGGCTAAAGCCTGCAATCATTCGGGAACTCGGCATGGTGGATAAGCTAGCCAAGTGAATCAGGGCAATAGACTGAATCTAATGAAATGAAATCGCACAAAATGCTAACGGCTTCATTAACATTTTGAATAATCGATCTACTATCGACTAATTGAGCGATTAAAGAATTTTTTTGACGCGTAATTATTGCTGATTAGGACTGACTGACAATAGGTAATCTGTAATCGATCTCTAGACTACTATTTAGCAGAGCCGTTTTACTGGCCGCTGCTCTCAATAGAAAACGAGCAGGTCGTAACACTCACTGCAGAAAAACCATAATCAATATATGGCTTGGGAGTGGATGCGTGTTTATTTTCGAAGCAGGCAGGCTTCGATAATCGTCAGATCATTATCTTTGGCGAAGCTGCGCATGAAGTAATACGCCATGGGCTCAAGCGCATATAATTTTGCATCTACCAATACCGCACGCACACCCTCGATTAGTGCCGGCTGTACATAAGGAGAATACTGCAAGTGAAGAGCGTAGCCGGTACCAGCATCTGGATTAAAGCGCGACATGATTCCGCATAAACGGTCTGCCCAGTCGCTAGGACGGAAGGGTTTACCCTTACTGGTCAAGCCCTGAATAATGAAGTCGGTTACTTCGTTAGATGATGTTGAATTCGGATCAGCCATGAGGCAGGCAGGATGTGAAACAACGAGATTATGGCGGTTGATTTGTGCGATACGCCATCTGGCTCTATCTTACCGAAGATAAGATAGGAAACAAAGCTGCCTGTGTATTTTTATATCAGACGTTTTACGTAACTCGCCCGGCATTAACACTCATAACGTTTAGAGTCGACGCAATAAAACATTTTTGGCTAACTACGCAACCCGACGCACGTCGTTAGCCCAGCCAGTTAGCAACCGAAACAAGTACTAACAGCAAAATCCATAGCAGAAGTGCGCGCCAAATTAATCCTACGGTACTTTGCAATGAGCGTGCAGAGGGCTCCTCTCCAGGCAAAATTTCCACCTCTAAGCGGGAAGATTCATAGCGAGTGATATCTATTTCGGGTGCATCTGGTGCGTATTCTGCAGGTGTACCCAACCGCACACCCATAGCACCACCACCTGCCGACAAAATAATCCCGGTTGTTTGACTAGCCCAGCGATGCGCAAAATTACGCCAAGCATAAATAGCATCTTCAAAATTACCAACTATCGCAAATGCTACGGCCGTTAACCGAGCTGGAAGCCAATCTATCCAGTCAAATGCTTTTTTAGCAAAATGACCAAAGGACTCCTGACGAAGATGATCTGGCTCATTCCACGCACGCGCCAGATACTCAGCCAAGCGGTATATGACGGCACCGGCGGGCCCTATGGGAAGCAACAACCACAAGAAAACACCAAAGACATGTCTGTGGGTGGTGATAAGTGCGTTTTCTACTGATAACCGCGCTACTTCCTGAAGATCAAGGTCACGCACATCGTGTCCAGTCCATTCAGCAAGAAGATGACGCGCCTCGGTCAGCTCGCCATTACTTAGCGCTGCTTGTATCGCCGTGAAGTAATGGCTGTAATGACGAAAACCCATCGTCAAATAAACAATCAGGACACTCCAGATAAATTGCGCTAACGGCCCTACCAGAGCTAGCAACCAGTAAATGAATAAGGTGGGCACTACCAGTACAGACATCATGGCTAACCAGGCCATGCGACCATGCTCTAGCCGCCCAGCATTGAAGCTGTGCTCTACACGCGCTGCGAACACGCGTATTGCTGCATAAATAGGATTGTCCGCACGCAGAGGGCGAAACTGTTCAATCAGTAAGACCAAAAGTATAGAAAACAGAGTCATTGTAGGGGCCGGAAGTTCGGTTAAATCATAAGCGAAACTAAAAACAAATCATACCCGGACTCAGGCGTTGACAGATTTATTGTTATTTTTATGGCGATCCAGAGCAGCTTTGCTAAGCGGGGACTGGTAAAGCAGGGTAGCTTCAACCAGTAACTAGAGGAAGGTCTCGCTTTTATTTAATCAGTGCTTGTTGTGGCTAATTACACGGTACAGTCTCGCGCATGTATTGCGTCTGAATGTCATCAGGCACGCACGAAATGATAGAGGTTACGTAGCATCGCAGCGGTCGCTCCCCAAATAAAATAATGCTGAAAAGGCATCGCATAGAATGTCCTGCGCCCAGGTACGCCAGGAAATTCAGCACTGCGGCGCTGGTGGTTACTGCCATCCATTAAAAAACTCATTGGCACTTCAAATATCTCGGCAACTTCGAACTCATCCGCAGCTAATTTAAATGGCGGATGCACTAAACCAACCACGGGAGTCACCTGAAAACCGGTGCCCGTGAAGTAGTCTGGCAGCGAACCTATCACTTCGATATGACGACGAGATAAACCTATTTCTTCTTCAGTTTCTCGCAAGGCTGTGGCCACCGCATCCAGATCGTCAGGATCAACTCGGCCACCAGGAAAACTAATCTGACCAGCATGATCATGCAAATGCGCGCTGCGCTGAGTCAACAGTAGGGACAAATGGCCTTCGCGCACGACCAAGGGCACGAGAACTGACGCTGGTACTGGCACTCGTTGCTTATCACGCAGCATGTGCTCATCCGTAAATTCGGGTGTCCACTCTGCTGGCTGACGAAAACGATTGCGTAACCACTCAGGATGTAAGCGATCCGAGTGTAAAGGATGCTCAGCTGCCAATGAGTCAATAGGTGCGGCTGTGGGGTCAAACGGATTTTTCATTGAAACTCAAAAAAAGAAAAAGGGCACGCTCGGTGCCCTTTTGGTTTGCCGTAACTGAGTAGCTTACTCTGCTGTGGGCTCAGCGGTACGACGGGTAGGCAGCTTTTCGCGAATCCGCGCTGACTTACCTGAACGTTCACGCAAGTAATACAACTTAGCGCGACGTACATCACCGCGGCGTTTGACTTCAATTGAAGCGATCAGTGGTGAATAGAGCTGAAAAGTACGCTCTACACCTTCGCCTGACGAAATTTTACGCACGATGAAGTTGGAATTCAAACCGCGATTGCGGCGAGATATCACAACGCCTTCATAGGCCTGTACTCGCTTACGATTACCCTCAACCACGTTAACATTGACGATAACGGTGTCGCCAGGTCCGAAAACTGGAATGTTCTTAGCCAGTCGGGCGACTTCTTCTTGCTCTAATTGTTGGATCAGATCCATGGTTTGCTCCTTTGCATCATGCCGGCGCCAAAAACTTCCATGCCCGGTAGAGGATGAGTTACACATAACAGGGCGGGATAAAAAAGCTGTATCCAACCCCACGACTAACTACTTACTTCGTCTTAGAAAGGCCTCGTCAGCCTTAGTAAGCAATCCTTCTGTGCGCGCACTGTTTACTAAATCAGGACGCTTACGCTGCGTAGCATCAAGTGCCTGCTCACGTCGCCATTTCTCTATTTCTGCATGATGCCCGCCTAACAGCACGGCCGGTACGCTCAGACCTTCGTAAATCTCTGGGCGCGTGTAGTGCGGACAATCGAGAAGACCATGAACGAAACTGTCTTCCACTGCCGATGCATCGTCATGCAACACACCTGGCAACTGCCTAATAACGGCATCCATTAACGCCATAGCAGGTAGTTCACCGCCGGACAGAACGAAATCACCAAGGCTGATTTCTTCGTCTACGCAACGATCAAGCAAACGCTGATCTACGGCTTCATACCTACCACACAAAACCACTAAACCTGCTTGCTCAGTCATCGCCATAACTCGCTTGTGGTCAAGCGGAGCACCCTGAGGCGACATAAAAATCACAGCAGGTCTGGGCAAACCTAATACTTGTTGCCGCTGAATGGCTGAATTAATAGCCAATTCCAGGGGCCCAGCCATCATCACCATTCCAGGTCCGCCGCCATACGGCCGGTCATCCACGGTGCGGTGATTATCAGTAGTGAAATCTCTGGGATTCCACAACGACAGCTCACATCGTTTTTGCTCAAATGCTCGCCGGGTAATTCCCGACGACGTCAGTGCAGCAAACATGTCAGGAAAGAGCGTAATCACATCAAACTGCATGCCCAAATCCCTTCAGAACAGTGGGCTAGTACTCACGTTCCCAATCCACCTTAATTCTTTTCTCAACCGAATCCACTAAAGTAACAAATTGATCAACGAAAGGTATGAGCAACTCTTGGGATTTTTCGTTATCCGGTTCAGCGACTCGCAAGATCGGATGAGCACCGTTATCCATCAGACCTGTTACTACACCGAGGAATACTCCGTGGAGATTTTCAACGGTATGGCCGATTAAATCGACCCAATAAAATTCACCATCGTCTAGCGGCGGAAAGTGCGACCGCCTGACATGAACTGTCGCGCCTTTAAGTGCCTCAGAAGCATCTCTGCCCTCAACACCCATTAAATGCGCTACGAGATCGTCGCCTTGGGTACGCACTTGGAGTACCTCCACATCGCGCATTTCAGGCTTGTCTAACCACCAGGTTCTGGCGTGAAGCAGTGCCCCAGCATCATCTGAATAGGCACTCAACCTGACCCACCCTGCTAAACCGTAAGCGCCTGTTATGTGTGCCACGATTACCAGATCGTCGGGAATCGGTATTCCCGCAGCACCCACCATAGCCAAATCAGGCTGCTTTCTTGCCCGCTGACTTAATGAGGCGCTCGACTGTAGGCGACAACTGCGCACCAACGCTCTGCCAGTGTGTCAAACGCTGCAAATCTATGCTGAAAGGCTGAGCCGCCCCAGAGGCGACAGGGTTATAAAAACCAATGCGCTCGATAAAACGGCCGTCGCGGCGGTTGCGCGAATCAGTAGCAACGATGTTGTAAAAGGGGCGTTTCTTTGCACCACCGCGTGATAAACGAATAACAACCATAGTTTTCTCTACAAAAAAGGGGGGAATGACGGACACGAAAAAGATCGCGATTATAGCGTTTTTCACCTTCAGGCAACAAGCCAAAAACGGGAAGTCGCTGATTTATTGCGGATTTTTACTCCGATAAGCGGTTTCCGGGCCATTAAAGTGGCCTAAATACTCGATCCAGCGTTAGCTTATACACTTATCAACCTCATTTTCGTCGTATGAAAAGTATGCTGAGGTGTTTGCCGTTGGCTTACAGAGCGCGCTTACCGCTCTACATATGATGGCGAAGCGCCCATTAATTTACTAAATAGCAAAAAATTGCATCGGATATTCAGAAAAAATGACATCGACTTTCAAGAGCAAAGCCCTGACTACGGTACTCGCACTTTTTCTGGGTGCGTTAGGTCTGCACAGATTTTATCTAAATGGCATTAAAGATAACTGGGGTTGGTTGCATGCAGCTAGCTTGCCTGCTTCGGGCCTACTGCTCACTCTGCATCCCGAATGGCCACTGCTGGCCTATGCAGCCCCCATGGCTGTCTCACTGCTAGTAGCCAGCCTGGAGACCTTTTTCATTGGCCTAATGCCAGATGAAAAATGGGATGCAACATACAACGCCGAATCGGATTTAAAAACGGACAGCCGCTGGCCCATTCCGGTCATGATGGTCTTAAATCTTTTTTACGGAGCGACTCTTTTACTCACCGTAATTGCGCGCACCTTTGATCTCATGCTTACAGGTGGCGCATACGGTTGAACCACAACTCTGTTACTTACTAGAAAAATTAAAACTGTTCGTCTGCAAGCGCCAAAACACTAACGCTACCCTCAACGATAGCAATGCGAGCGGCCGACGACGTAGTGAGATAGTGGTCAGCAAAAAAACGGGCTGTGGCTATTTTGGATTTGTAGAAAGTGGCATCGCTGCTTCCCTCTGCAAGCTTGGTATTTGCCACCATGGCAGCACGCGCCATCTGCCATCCACCAAAGACTATGCCAGCGGTTTTCAAATAAGGCACGCTACCCGCGAACGCTGCCTTGATGTTGGACTTACCGTTGGCAGCGATAAACTCAACGATGCTCTTGAGATCTGACGTAGCTGCTGCTAAACGCTGACCTATCGCAACTAGCTCCTGCTCGCCTGAGCCACTCAATTGAGCAGCAGTTTCTGATACCTGAGTGAGCAAACTTTTAGCAAATTCTCCGCCATCACGCAGCGTTTTACGACCCACCAAATCATTGGCCTGTATCGCTGTGGTGCCTTCATAGATTGTCAATATGCGCGCGTCGCGATAGTGTTGTGCAGCGCCGGTTTCTTCTATGAAGCCCATACCGCCATGCACTTGCACGCCGGTGGATGCGACATCGATCGACATCTCGGTTGACCAGCCTTTGACGATTGGCACCATGAAGTCGTAAAAAGCGAGATTCGCTTTACGAGTTACTTCATCGGTATGGTGGTGCGCTGCATCGAAAGCAGCTGCTGTCACATAGGACAAAGCACGCGCAGCTTCAGTTTGTGCCCGCATTGACATCAACATGCGTTTGACATCTGGATGATGAATAATTGCCACTGAACCAGCGGATCCCGCAACGTCACGTGACTGAACACGATCACGCGCATAGCTCACGGCTTTTTGGTACGCACGCTCGGCTACAGAAATGCCCTGCATGCCCACGGCAAAACGAGCCGCGTTCATCATGATGAACATGTACTCTAAACCGCGATTTTCTTGTCCGACTAAGTAACCTATCGCGCCACCATGATCGCCATATTGCAAAACTGCTGTGGGGCTAGCCTTGATACCCAGCTTGTGTTCGATCGATACGCACTGCACATCATTTCTGTCGCCT
>CAYUDI010000108.1:0-1202 GCA_964443585.1 uncultured Bifidobacterium sp. | reverse complement strand
AGCACGGTGTTGGTGGTGCCACGCCCACCGCATTTGTGGTTGAGGCCGGCCAGCACCACGTCGTTGCGCTCACCCGTGAGTTGGCCTTGTTCATCGACCAAACGCTTGGGCACGATGAAAAGAGAAATGCCCTTCACGCCCTCAGGCGCATCCGGTGTGCGCGCAAGTACGAGGTGGATGATGTTCTCGGCCATGTCATGATCACCATAAGTGATATAAATTTTAGTACCGAAAATTTTATAGGTGCTATCCGATTGAGGTAGTGCACGCGAACGCACCAATGACAAATCCGATCCTGCCTGAGGCTCGGTCAGATTCATGGTGCCTGTCCACTTCCCTGAGATGAGCTTTTCAAGATACAAATCTTTTTGTGCATCGGTGCCGGCTGTCATCAAGGCTTCAATCGCACCGTCAGTCAGCAAAGGACACAAGGCAAACGACAAACTAGCCGAGTTCAGCATTTCTATACAAGGCGCGGCCAACAGTTTAGGCAGACCCTGCCCACCGTACTGAACAGGATGCTGCACGCCCTGCCAACCTGCTTGCCCAAATGCTTTGAACGCTTCTTTAAATCCAGGTGTGGTAGTTACATTACCTGCATGCCAACTACTAGGCTCGCAATCACTGGCCCAATTAAGGGGCGCAACAACCTCTGAACAAAATTTTGCATTTTCTTCCAGCACAGCCTCGGCTGTTTCAGGAGTCGCATCTTCACAGCCAGGCAAATGGCTAATGGCTTCTAGCCCTGCCAGTTCGTTCATAACGAACAATATGTCTTTCAAAGGGGCGACGTAGCTCATGCGAACTCCTGAATATTCTGCAAACTGTAAAGGGAATTAAATTTTTATCCGAGTTCTTGCATGAGCGCCGGAATGGCTTCAAACAAATCACCCACTAATCCGTAGTCAGCCACACTGAATATGGGTGCTTCCGGATCCTTGTTGATAGCAACAATCGTCTTGGAATCTTTCATGCCTGCTAAATGTTGGATTGCACCAGAAATACCCACGGCGATATACAACTGCGGGGCAACGATTTTGCCAGTTTGTCCTACCTGCCAATCGTTGGGCACGTAACCCGCATCGACCGCAGCGCGTGAAGCGCCCATCGCTGCACCCAATTTATCTGCTAAGGGCTCCAGAATTTTAAAATTTTCACCTGAACCCATACCGCGTCCACCTGACACAATAACCTTTGCAGCG
>CAYUDI010000107.1:264-8992 GCA_964443585.1 uncultured Bifidobacterium sp. | reverse complement strand
CAAAACGAGAGAACAGCCGAAACGCACCCGCTAGCTTTTGCTTGCGATGTAGCCGCTCTTCTTGCAGTGATTCAAAAACAGGAATGGCAGGCAGAGCTAAGGACTGGCCATTGCCCAGATAATGCTGATTCAATTCCAGCTGCGACAGTTCAGTGTGATCGTTCATTACAACTCCATGGTGGGGCGGCTAGTGGGTGCTATTGGGTGGAATTTCAAGAGAATAACGTATTTGGCAGAACTGGTCGCAAGATTAGCCCACACCCAGATAAATTTTACGGATGCGGTCGTCCGTCGCCAGGGCCGATGCTTGGCCTTCTTGCGCCACCGAACCGTGTTCAAGTACATAAGCTCTATCAGCTATATGAAGCGCCGATTGGGCATCCTGCTCAGCCATGACTATAGCCACACCGCCATCGCAAATCTTTCGGATGGCAGCAAAAATTTCCATTTTTAGCCTATGCGCGATACCGACAGAGGGTTCATCTAATAATAATTGCGGGTCACCCATTAGAGCTCGACCTATGGCCACCATCTGTTGCTGCCCGCCTGAGAGCGTATTCACAATTTGATGCTCACGCTCAGCCAAAATCGGAAACAAGGAAAATACGCGCTCAAGATCATCCGCAATCGCTTGTCGATTTGTGCGCAGATACGCACCTAATTGCAGATTTTTCATCACCGACAATTCAGGAAACAAGCGCCGTCCTTCAGGGCAATGACAAATACCTAAACCGACGACTTGCTCCGTTGAATAGTTATGTAATGACTGACCATTGAATTCAAGTACACCGTGCGAATTCATGGCACGAGAAATTACTTTGAGTAGCGTAGATTTTCCCGCACCATTAGGCCCTAGTATCGCCACCAACTCGCCCGGCTGTATGTGCAACTGAACTTTTTCTAGCGCAATCGCTTGTCCATACCCCGCTGTGAGCTGATCAATTTTAAGTAGCATGATCCACCGCCATCGGAGTTTGTTTCCCTATGTAGGCTTCGATTACTCGCGGATGCGCAACGATGTCAGCCGGCGATCCTTCGGCGATCACTTCGCCAAAATCAAGCGCGATGACGCGCGAGAATAATTGCATAAATTCGCGCAGCTTGTGCTCTATGAGTAAGATCGTCAGCTGCTTTTCTGCATGCAGTTGGCGTATCAATGCAGAAATTGCTTCTATCTCAGATGAGCCTAAACCCGCAAAGGGTTCATCCAGCAATAGTAATTCAGGCTCAGCCGCTAATGCGCGGGCAATTTCTAAACGGCGCAAATCACCGTACGATAATAATTCGGCAGGTGTGTGCGCCTTGGCCTCTAAACCGACTTGGTTGAGCAACTGCATGGCTCGCTCACCCAACCCATCATGACGAACGCGCGGGCCTAAGCTACCGACTAATACATTTTCTAATACCGATAAACCAACGAAGGGCCGGCATAGTTGAAACGTTCTGGCGATGCCCAAGGTCACGATCTTATGTGGCTTTACACCGAGTAAAGACTGACCATTGAATACCACGCGACCATTATCTGGCGGTATAAAATTTGTCAGCATATTAAACAAGGTGGTCTTGCCCGCTCCATTGGGACCAAGTATGCCAACGATCTCGCCACGGTGTATGCGCATGCTGACCTGCTTAACTGCATGCAGCCCACCAAAATGTTTATTAACGCTATCGACTTCTAGCAGCACTGAGCTTATCGGCTGACTCATGATTTGACCCCATGGCCTGAACGCAGCCGCTTCCATAAAGGAGCGATGAATCCGTTCGGCAGGAAAAACAAAATCAGTATCAGCAATACGCTGTAAACCATTAATCGCCACTCACCAAAATTACGCAAACCTTCAGTAAGTAACGTCAGCAGCAAAGCACCACCTACAGAACCATAAATGGAGCCCATACCTCCAACGTATACCATCGTGATAATGGTTATCGACGTCACGACAGCAAACAACTGCGGACTGACTTGCAACTGATAGTGCGCATACAAGGCACCACCCAAACCGGCAAACGCTGCGCTAATGACCAACGAAACAATTTTGTAGGTAGTAATAGGAATGCCTGCTGCCAGGCAGGTCGCTTCATCACCACGTATGGCACGCAGAATGAGCCCCCAGCGCGAGCGCGCCATCCAACTCAGAATAAATGTAGTGAGTCCTAATACGGCGAGTACAAACCAATAATAATGGAGGTTGTTCCGTATTAGCGGAGCGATATCTTGTATGCCCTCTTCGCCTCCAGTGTATTCCCAGAAAATCAGCATCAGTCGCTGCATGATGACCGCCGCTGATAACATCGCCAGCGCAAAATACGGGCCTTTTAAGCGCAGTGTAGGAAAGCCCAGCAATAAAGCAAACACTACAGCAAGTAACATCGATGCAGGCAAACTCCACCAAGGGCCCAGCCCCATCTGCACATTGACAATGCCGGCCACGTACGCGCCCACACCAATAAAAAGTGAGTGACCAAAATTTTCACGTCCAGTCAAACCCGACATGAAATCCCAACTCACCGCCCAAATGCCGTAGATGGCCGCAACCGTCAAAACACCGACTAAATAATTTCCTGGAAACGCCAAGGGTGCTACCGCTAACAAACCCAGCGCTGTTGCGCCTGCCATGCCGCTGAATTTATCGAGTTGCTGAAATCCGTTCACGTGCATGCCCCTAGAATGCAGCGCGTTTGCCGAAGATACCGGCAGGCCGTAGTACCAACGTAAGCAAGGTAGCCAAAACAGACACGATTTCAGTCCAGCTCGTTGAAATGAGATAGGCCACCAAAGTCTCGGCATAACCCAACATGAGTGCGGCCAGAATACTTCCGGGTATAGATCCCAAACCACCCACGATCACAATCGCAAAGGCTTTTACGATTGGCAGCAAATGCATAGAGGGCTGCACTGAAAGAAAAGGGCCCGCCAATACACCCGCTAAACCAGCCAGTGCCGCGGAAATCGCCATGACTAATGAAAAAATACGATCGCTAGGTATGCCCATGTATTTAGCCGCTTCGGCATCTTGCGAGATGGCGAGTATGGCGCTACCCAGACGAGTACGTTGTATAAACAGATACAGCGCGCCTATCGCCACCACCGCCACGACCAGCGTTAACAAACGCTGACCTGCCACATCGACACCACCAATACTAATTTTTGTATCAATAAACGCAGGGACGTTGCGGTACTCGGAACCAAAGGTTAAAAAAAGTGCCTGCTCTACGATAAGCGACACAGCTAGCGTAATCATGAGCACGCCCAGTTGCGAATAGCGCAATGGACGTATCAAGACTTTTTCAACGATCACACCAAAGAGTGAAACACCCGCAATGGCGACGATCGCTGCCAGCCAGAGCGGCCATCCAACTAAGGATGTCAATACATAGGTACCGTAAGCACCCAGCGCATAGAACGATCCATGAGCAAGATTGAGCACGCGAGCCACACCAAAAATTAGTGTGAACCCCACTGCCAGCATGGCGTAGATGGCGCTAGTGACAGCGCCGTAGATGAGAATTTCCACTACTTCATCCAGGGGGGAAGGATGAAATTACCCGTGCGTAGTTCTTTGGGATAAATAACTACTCGCTCGCCCTTGTCCTGCCACTGAGCGAAGATCAAATTCGTCTTGCCCTTGCCCGTCATTAGGTCATGGTTCTCATCAAAGGAAATTTCACCCGCGATGCCTTCATGCTTAGTTTTTTCTAACTCTTTAATGATTTTGTCCGTATCAAAACTACCCGCACGCTTGACCGCATCGGCATACATAAAGACAGCGTCATACGCAAAAAAAGCGGTATAGACAGGGTAATTGGGCGAGAGTTTTTTAAAGGCATCAAAAAACGGAATCGTCTTTTTAGTCAGTGGTGCGCGCACCGCAAAATTAGCTGCCACTTCAGAAATTGATTTACCACCTATGCGGTTATAAAAATCGCCATCCATACTCTTCACATCAATGCCGCCATACGGTACGGGCACTTGCGCATCATGCCATTGCTTGGCAAACGTGTCGCTGGAGCCATGCGACACAGTGACGATTAAATACTGAGCACCGCTGGCTTTGATCTTGGCAAGCAAGGGAGAAAAATCGGATGTTTGCGTATCAAATAATTCCGTCATGCGTATATCAGCACCGACCTCTTTGGCACCTTTGGTTAGCACCGGAACTAAATCTTGTACCCACTTGGCATTTTCACCAACGATGGCAATTTTTTTGTAGCCCAGTTCACCAATCACAAAATTGGCAATGAAATCCACCAGCCCGCGTGCCTGGTGCGCTGCATTGATAGGCCCTACACGAAATATATATTTATAGTTCTCGTAATCGGTTTTGACTTTGTTGGTAATGCTAGGTGATGCTGCGCCCACCCCCATATAAATAGTCTTGGCCGCTGCAATATGCGGCAACTGAGCTAACGTGACTCCGCTGGTATAGCCTCCAATCAGCACATCCACTTTTTCATCTGCTACCAGCTTGCGAATGGCACTGATACCGGTTTCAGGATTTTCAGTCTCATCTGCTGAAACAAACTCCAGCTTGCGCCCGAGTACGCCACCTTTTTTATTCACTTCGTCAACCGCCATTTTGATGGCTGTAAGCGTATCTCTACCTACTTGTAACTGCACAGAGGTAGGCACGCCTATGCGCACGGGTTTGGATTCTTGAGCAATCGAGGCTGTCGGTGCAGACAACCATAATGGAATAAACACAGTTGCAAATAGGCGAACGCTCCAGTGAGGGGCACGCCATGAATGAGTTGCCATGCTGTCTCCTTGTCCGGCTTTATTATTACCCCACTGCGGGAGGCTTATTAATTGACGAGTGTTAGCAAGCCCTCTGCTTGAGACTCATCGCGTTTAATTATCTAACCACGAACGACTGATAACCTGACTGTAGTCGGAACACGATTATTTCGCAATGATGCGCTGCGCAAGAGACTGCGGAACATAAAGGCCAAGCCTTACTGCGTATTCATTTTAGTAATAATTTTAAGAAAACTAAACCACCCGGCTTGCTATGCTATAAGACTGAATCATGCCTTTGACTAATGCTCAGAATACCCAGTGACGACTATGCACTACCGGATGTTTATTGCCTGAGCTGTTGTCGCCGTAAGATCAATTATTAAAATCCATGTTTCTAAATACCTGAGTCAGATTTCTGCTCTTTTTGCGTACCTCACCCACTTTCGCATGGTAGGTTTGCGACAGACACTCATTTTTTAAAGGTCAGACTGTATGCGTTTAATTTGGCAAAGTATTGTAGTGCTACTTTTGTGTGTTACTCAGCATGTCAGCGCAGCTGGAAAATTTTATACACAACAGGAATTCGACAGCTTACTTGCACTCGGAAAACCTATCGTGGTTCATATCCATGCCGATTGGTGCGGAACTTGTAAGGCTCAGGATATACAAATCAATGAAGCTATGAACTCTGCTGAATTTAAAGACGTCACTTTTTTTGAAGTCGATTACGATGTGCAGCGCAAAACACTCAAGTTTTTTAATATAAAAATACAAAGTACCCTCATCATTTTTAAAAATGGCAAAGAAGTAGACAGAATAGCGGCAGAGAGAGACGCCGGTGAATTGCAAACCTTTCTCAAGAAATCTCTTTAAAAAAGTATTCCAGCGAAAGACTACATGCCAAAAGCTTTTCTTATTGTTGAACTGACAGTTACTGATCCTACTGTCTACGAAAACTATCGTTCACAAGTACTGCCCAGCTTAGAATCTGTTGGTGCACGATTTTTGGTGCGCGGTGGGAAACGACTGCAATTAGAGGGCGTGGATGAAGGACATCACAACATGCTGCGTACCGTGGTTGTTGAATTTCCATCGATGGACATAGCAACAGCATGGTATCAATCACCCGCCTATGCAGCCTTAAAAAAACTACGCATGAGCTGCTCTGAAGGCAGAGCGTTTATTGTTGAGGGCTTTTAAGACGTCCGCTAAAAAATTCACACTCGTTAATGCCATTACGTAGAAGTTGCAGTTCGTAATATGACAGCGATTTAGTTCGCGCCTTGGCCAATCTGGCTAGTCTGTCTACTTCAGTCCACGATAGGTACTTAAGTGCCTCTTCTAGGCGCAGCTGTGATTCTTTATTCAATCGCTCTATATCATCCGCAGTCAGGTCGGGAAAGTTCTAACTCTACCGATGCAAGTAAACCAGCACATATCGCCAAATACTTCCCTAAAACTTGTGAAGACTCTGCCATCGATACCTGCATAAGAAAATTCGGATAAAGTCTATTTTGGATGAGCTGTTTTTCGTCTGCCACGGAATAATTCAACGCACTTGTTAATAACAAACCTATAACCCAACAATTAAGCCTCATGAGAAACTTCATGTTAATAAAAAAAATATTTATATGTATGATTTCTTTGCTCATAACCGACTGCACGCTTGCATCAGATGATATGACCATTCCTGAAAAAACTAAACATACAGAAAAACTTTACGCTAAACTTTCAAAATGTATTAATTCAGACAATAAATTTCCTTCGCTCGATACTGCAATTTCTCTTGATATTGACCCGTCACATGAAATTAATGCATTTAGCTCTCAAGGGAAGATAGTTATTACTGCTGGCTTATTAAAAATAGCGAACTCGGATGAGTTTATTGCCTTCGTCCTTAGCCATGAAATTTCCCATCATATTTATCAACATCTTGAAAAGCAGCGTAACTTTACCCCAGGAGAAAATTTTGAGGATAGAGTTGCCTTTGCATTACAACGTGGAATTGCGATGGAAGTTGAGGCTGATCGATTGGGTTTGGAAATTATGCAACAGTGTGGATTTGATACGGCAAATGCCAGAGAAACGCTTGAAATCCTATTAAATGAAAACTCATCTAAAGGTAACGATACTACGACAGGCCTTTTGTATTTTGAGCGTATGAAACACCTGCATCCTAAAAAAATACCCGCCAAATAAAAAAATTACAGTCACTAAAACGATGGCTTGGAATGTGAAATACCATATTTCTTCATTGATTTTGAAATAAAACTGTCTTTTAGCATCTGATCTAATTTTTCATTCACCAGCTGTATAGCCTGCGCATCACTACTACGCAGCATCATACCTATGTCTGAATCAACTTCAAATTCATCTACATCAATATCAAGTTGGACTAAACCTGGATCACCATTTACAAATTTATACCACTCAAAACCTACCGAGGTAACCAAGCCTGCACCTGCCTCATTATCTTTAACTGCTACCACAATGTCTTCATCAGTAAGAAAGCGTACCCAGACAGGAATTTCTTTTTGATTTAGAAGAACCTGTGCGTATGAGCCGCTGGGCACGGCAACATGGGTTTTTTTCAGTGATTCAAGATCATTAAATTCTTTGCTTTTACTAACTAAAAATCCAGTAACATGCGAATAGGGTTTAGTAAATAGTCGGCCATAGGTTTTATCTGCATCTTTTTTAATTTTTTCATTTTGACTGATTAGTTCTTTTTCCTCAACAAGTGCACTGGGCACAAGATCACAATCTGTTTTATTTAAACGCTCGAGTGAATTAAGCCAAACAACTCGCGATGTCATACCCCTACGCCGTATCAATTCAGTACTGATCTCAAACAAAAATCCGTTCCCTGAGGTTTTGTCATTACCATCTCTTTGTGAATATGGCATGGCATCGGGATTAAGACAAAAACTCACCTGGCCCAGATGACGCATCTCTGCAAGCGTACCAGCAGAGACATGAGTAGCTAAAATAACTAGCAGCAGAAGTCCACATATAAACTTCATTTTTTCACCTATTCTTGATAGTGAACTTTTTATTTATGGTGATCCTAGTTCAGTACTGATTTGCATACCATAAGCGCTGTAATTAATTCGTAAAAGTCTAGTCTTTTTGAGTACCTAAATAGAGCAAATACGATACCAGCTCCCATACCTGATCTGAAGTAAATGAATGCCCAAACACGGGCATAACGTCTGATGCCACTCTTCCATTAACAATAGTTTTATAGGCATAGGCAGGATCAAGATCATCACGCTTTCTAAAGCTGGGAGCGCGACCACCCTCGCCCGTACCTCCATGGCAATAACCAGCACATGTACGCATATACATCGCTTTTCCTGAATCTATGTGCTGTTGGTCGGCCAGATTAAATGGGGGTTTTCTTCCTGCTTCAGGGCCGGCTTCTTTTGCGGTAACTGGCTCATCTTGCTTGTCAGCGACAGTGGTTAGCTCTGGCTCATTGCTGGTATTTTTTTCCTGATACGCAGAAAGTGCAGGTACTGAAATACTGGCGACTAGAACTGCGCACACGAACAAGCTGGCTCTAAACAGTGATTTTTTTTTCACCAGTTCTCCTTATTGTTTTAAAAAAACCGGCATTTCAGATGAGGATGAAATGCCGGTCAAAGCCCTGGATGGAAAGATACTTCTAGAGAGGTACTACACAGTCTTACTGCACACTACTTCTTGATCTTAAATGCGATCAATGCTGCACCACCTGGATAATTTTTTATTTCAGGAAATGCTGATGCCATAAAGCCAGGAGCATGCGAACCTAAGCCCGTCGGGAAAACTATGTACTGCTCCCCGTTTGCTTTGTAGCTAACGGGACCACCGCGCAGACCTGAACCTGAGGGAAAAGACCATAATGTTTTTCCATTATCCGCATCGTAAGCAAATATATTTCCTTCGATGTCGCCATTAAATACCAGTCCACCCGCTGTGGTGAGCAAACTTGATAATGCTGGCACCGGA
>CAYUDI010000107.1:0-254 GCA_964443585.1 uncultured Bifidobacterium sp. | reverse complement strand
CAATCTTGCTGGGATCTTCTTTGCCAGAGACAATTTCGTTACACGCTTCCATCGTATTGGTGTACCAAAGATTGGATTTAGGACTGTACGCGCCGTGATTCCAGCTACGGCCTCCTAACAACCATGGACAAAATGTTATACGTTCGCCCATCTTGGGATTTACCCGACCAATCAGCTCGCCGGTTTTTGGATCAATATTTTTTACCCAGTTGATGTTGTCATTCAGCGGCCAGGTTGTCACAAGACCACCATCA
>CAYUDI010000106.1:267-9071 GCA_964443585.1 uncultured Bifidobacterium sp. | reverse complement strand
AATCAGCGGAACGGTTGCCATAGTGTCTCCTTGGTGTAGTGATGGTAAATCTGGATAGTTGATCCATTATTTCATTAATTTAGTGGCATCAGTTGTGCAGATTTTTCTACCTCTGCCCATACGCAAGTTCTGCCTATGGCTTGCCGTTTCTTTAGCTATGGTAAAAAGCATAGTAGGCGAGAGCGATAGCAGGCATATCATGCGTTTTCCCGGACAGCCGTGCTGAAATTTTTTCGATTAAAACAATCTCGACGAGTGTCGATAGATTTACCCAATGAGGATTTAATGAACAGTCTGACTATCACTGATATTCGCGCTCGTGCAGTTATTGCTCCCCTGGCCCGGCCAGTCAGAACAGCGTCTGGCTCGGTCGATGTGTCGCCGTTGATTTTGCTTGATGTCGTGACCGATCAAGGCATTACCGGTCACGCTTATCTGTTTGGATATACACCCGTAACACTCAAACCATTGCTTAGTCTTTTAGAGCAAATCAAGCCAGAGCTGGTGGGTAAAACATGCGTACCTTTAGCGCGTATGCAGCAAATGGAAAAACGTTTTCGTTTACTGGGTTTGCAGGGCTTGTTGGGCATGTTGTTGTCGACACTAGATATGGCTTACTGGGATGCCTTGGGTAAAGCGGCTAATCAACCGGTAGTTCATTTATTGGGTGGTGAGGCACGTCCGATGGCAGCCTACGATAGTTACGGTATGGTCGACCCGATCAAAGATGCTAAAGCGATAGAGCACACGCTTAAGCAAGGATTTAAAGCGATCAAAATCAAATTGGGTGATGAGGATGCTCAGCGCGATTTGCATGTAGTAGCTGAAGTGCGCCGCATGATAGGGCCAGAGATGACATTGATGGTGGATTACAACCAGAGTTTGTCTCCCAAAGAAGCGATACGTCGTATACGCATGATAGAGCCGCATGACATTCACTGGGTAGAAGAACCGGTAGCCGCTGAAGATTTACAAGGCCATGCCAAGGTTAGAGAAGCAGTCAATGTAGGTATACAAACTGGTGAGAACTGGTGGTTTCCTCGGGATGCTGAGCGTGCATTGAGCGCAGGTGCATGCGACATGATGATGCCCGACTTAATGAAGATAGGCGGTATTACAGGCTGGCTGTCCGTGATGGGATTGGCGAGCGCTGCGTCTATGCCTGTATCCAGCCATATTTTTATTGAGGCCAGCGCACACGTGCTGCCGGTTACGCCCACCAGCCATTGGCTTGAGTTTATGGACTTTGGGTCGATGATACTGTCAGAGCCCTATGAAATTAATCAGGGTGCAGTAACCGCCAAAGGCCCAGGTTTGGGTATGGCATGGAATGAATCGGCGGTTGCACGTTACGCAGTGAACTGAAATCACGTGCGATGAACGTGTAACAGCGGTCTGGAGAAATCACCATGAAACGAACTATCTGTTTGCACCTACTGTTTGCGCTAGGCTGTTTGCCTGGGCTACTGTGCGCGCAGACAGTTGACACCAACAATCCGGAAATCGTTGTTAAGAGCGTTTATTGCGTTGCGTTTGATTTGAGCGGCGTACTGGTCAACCGCAGTGGTCAGGAATTTCATGGCACGCTCAACGTCGCAGTACGCGATGAAGAGGGTGATATTGTTGGTCGTAACAAAATTAAACTTCGGGTAGGCCCAGAGAACGGCAAGCGCTTTGCCTTTTACTACATCAACACGATGAACTGCCGCCGGCATACCTTTGAATTTAAATTGGATCCTGACCTTGCCTCCAAATAAGCCAGATTATTTCCACCAAGGTATGAGCACAGCCTTAGGAATGACTCGGGCTTTTGTTACTAAACGGTGATTTGATACAGCGTTTTGCGCGATCTGACGTTGCTGTGGTAAGGTCAATCCATGCCAGTTTCGTTCCATTCCTTGATTCTATTGCGCCGAACAGCCATTTTGCTGCTGTTGGGTCTGTTATTGCCTTTGCAGAGCACGTTAGCCTATGCACGTTCCATCGCTATGCTGGCGCCGGTGAGCCCAATTATCGCGGTGATGCCAGTATCTGAAATTGGGGCTGCCCACTTGCATCACGCGCATCAACATTCCGCATCAGTCGCAGTACAAGAGCCGCTAGAGCAAGCGCATCACATAAGCGTTGCAGCCAAGAGCTGTCACTCCAATGCCAAAAATAGTAGTGCATGCGACGATTGCGCAAAATGCTGTTTGATGGGAGCAGCTGCTCCTCCTCCCTGCGGTGAGTCCACGCACAATTTGTCTAGTGCGCGTTTTTTTCGCATTGCGATTTTTCATCCACTGTCCGGATTCATTCCAGACGGGCCAGAACGACCTCCCCGGTTCTCTCACACCTGAGTTTTTCGCTGTAGCGATGTATCGCTATAGCAGCCTGCGCAGACCACAGCCTGCGCAGCCTGTTTCTATCAGGAGTGTGTCATGAAATTTCTAAAACAATGTGCGCCCATGTGCGTGCGCGTGATCGTTTGCTATTTGTCGCTGGCGCTAACAGCGTGTGCAAACTTTTCATCCGATGGCGGTCGCGATCGCGTATCAGAACTGAGTAAAGAACGTATAGGTTATCCCGCGCCACCAGCAACAAATACACCCCAGACCCAAGAACGGCTTAACACCTTGTTATCGGCAACCCTGTCGTCTGATGCAGCAGTAGAAATCTCGGTGATCAACAATCAGCGAGTACAAGCTGCACTAGCCGAGCTGGGTATTGCCGAAGCCGATTTAGTGCAAGCGGGTCGGTTACGTAATCCCGGTGTGTCATATGGACGGTTGTCTGGTAATGGCGAGGTTGAGACTGATCGCGCCATCATGTTTGATCTGAGTGGTTTGCTGACTATGCCACTACGACGAGCAATAGAAGAGCGACGTTTTGCTCAGAGCCAGTTGCAGACGGCGTTGCAAATCGTGCGGTTGGCAACAGATACACGTCGTGCGTATTTCCAGGCGATCGCAGCAAAACAATCGGTCAGTTACTTGCAGCAGGTCGATCAGGTAGCGCAAGCCAGTGCTGAGCTGGCCCAGCGAATGGCTAAGGCAGGCAACTGGAACAAACTGGATGAAGCGCGCGAGCAGGCGTTTCGCTACGAGGTCAGTGTGCAATTAGCTAAAGCAGAGCAGGCCATGCGCGTGAGCAATGAGCGGCTGATACGCTTGCTCGGCTTAAGCGATCCTCAGCAGGCGTTGAAGCTACCGGATCGTTTGCCTGATTTACCTTTGGCGTTACGACGTGTTGAGGAGATTGAAACTCAGGCATTGGCAAAACGCTTAGACGTGCAAGCGGCCAAACTCGATACTGAAAGCACCGCAAAGTCACTCGGCTTAACGCGAGTAACGCGTTTAGTAAATGTTATCGATCTGGGCTATCAAAACAAAAGCTCTTCGAATTCAGCACTTGCGCAGGGTTATGAAGTTGAGCTGACACTGCCTTTATTCGATTGGGGTGGGGCGCGCGTACGACGGGCTGAGAGCATTTATATGCGCTCGTTTTATCGTACGGCCGACCTCGCACTACAAGCACGTTCAGAAGCGCGGGAATGGTATGGAGCCTATCAGACGAATTTCGATATCGCGCGACAGTATCGCGACGAAATTATTCCCGCGCGCAAGCGTATTTCCGATGAAGTTCTGCTGCGCTACAACGGCATGCTCACCAGCGTCTTTGAACTACTGACAGACGCACGTACGCAGATTGCCAGTACCAATTCAGCCATCGATGCACAACGCGATTTTTGGGTGACGGATACCGAGCTCAATTTTGTAGTGTATGGCGGCAGCCTCACCAGCGTAATGAGTACAGGTTCGGTAGTAAACGTCATGCCAGCGACGCACTTGCGCGCTCATTAAGAGGAATTCATCATGACTACACGTAGAGAGTTTTTCAAACAGGCAGGCATAGTGGCCTTAGGTGCCAGCGCTATTAGTCGGGTAGCTGCGGCTACTTTGCCCGAGCTGGTTGTTAGTAATAATCCGACGACAGCCCCTCCCACCTTGCCAGCAAGTGGTCGCCCATTTCATCCGGTAGTTACGCTCAATGGCTGGTCACTACCTTGGCGTATGAATCAAGGTGTAAAAGAGTTCCATCTGGTTGCAGAGCCAGTGGTGCGCGAACTGGCACCCGGAATGAAAGCAAATTTGTGGGGCTATAACGGTCAGTCACCTGGGCCAACGATAGAGGTGGTAGAGGGCGATCGTGTACGTATTTTTGTCACTAATCGTTTGCCTGAGGCCACCAGCATCCATTGGCATGGACAACGTCTGCCGAATGGTATGGATGGTGTATCAGGCCTGACTCAGCCAGCGATCGCTGCCGGAAAAACCTTTGTGTATGAATTTATTGCCAAGCGTGCCGGTACTTTCATGTATCACCCGCATGCCGATGAGATGGTTCAAATGGCCATGGGTATGTACGGATTTTGGGTGACGCATCCCAAAGATATAAATTTCATGAAGGTTGATCGTGATTTTGTTTTTTTACTGAATAATTTTGATATTGATCCCGGTAGCGCCACACCCAAAGTAAATACGATGCTGGACTTTAATTTATGGGGTTTTAACAGCCGGGTATTTCCGGGGATAGATTCTTTGCACGTACGCCAGGGCGATCGGGTACGACTGCGTGTAGGTAATCTGACGATGACGAATCATCCAATTCATCTGCATGGTCATGAATTTGTGATTACAGGTACCGATGGCGGTTGGACCCCGCCTGCATCTCGCTGGGCAGAAGTCACTACCGATATCGCTGTGGGACAGATGCGTTCCATAGAATTCGATGCAACAGAGCTTGGCGACTGGGCACTGCACTGTCATAAATCCCACCACACCATGAATGCTATGGGTCATCAAGTACCCACCATGATAGGTGTAGATCAGCGTGGAATCGCCGAAAAAATTACGCGACTGATTCCCGACTATATGGCGATGGGGGAGCGCGGCATGGGCGAGATGGGTGAGATGGAAATGCCTTTACCCGACAACACCCTGCCCATGATGACTGGGCAAGGACCTTTTGGCAGCGTCGCTATGGGCGGCATGTTCACGATAGTAAAAGTCAGGCGTGAACAAAAACCTGGCGACTACAGTGATCCAGGTTGGTACCCTCATCCCGCCGGTACTCAAGCATGGGAATGGACGGGTAGTCTGCCTGAATCATCAAGCAGCACATCCGCAGGCGGGCAATCGATGACGACAGAGAGTTCACCTGCAGCGGGTAACTTGAAAGCACGCAAACCTTCTGGCCACGATGGCCATCACTAATGAACATTTTTTTAAAAGGTGCTTGTATGAGTTTTTTTATTCGTTTCATTAAGACGTCTGTGCTTGTTCAGGCCGTGGCAATGAATTTTGTCTACGCAAACGATACCAAGCCTCTGCCGGATGTAGCCACACCAGCTGCGCAGTGGGTAAAAGCCGAGGTTCGGAAAATCGATATCGACAATAACAAGATCACTTTGCGTCATGAGCCATTAACAGAATTGAACATGGGAGCCATGACGATGGTGTTTCGTGTCGATGATGGCTCGTTGCTCAAAGGTCTGACTGCAGGCGATCGCATAAAATTTATTCCCGTTAACCGGGCTGGCCAGCTACTGATTATTTCTATTCAAAAAGATGAATAAGGTATGACCCATCGTTAAAGGGAGTGTTGATCAGAACCGATCAACCCGGTAGGGCCTAGGGTCAATATATGTTTCGCGATCACACATCATTTCGGCTAATAGGCGCGCACTGGCAGCCGCTTGTGTCAATCCGTGGTGAGCATGACCAAAACAAAACCACAAGCCAGGATGCTTTGGCGCAGGCCCTATCACAGGCAGCATATCGCTAGTGCAGGGACGTGAACCCATCCAAGCTTGCTGATCAAGGCGAGCACCCAATGGATAGAGCTTGCGTGCAATTGGCTCAAGGCGATCGAGTTGCACTGGTGTGGGTGGTGCATCGCGCAGGGCAAATTCAGCACCTGTGGTCAGGCGTATGCCTTGCAACATCGGTGCTAACGCATAGCCATGGTCTACATCGACAATCACATGGCTTGGTGCCCTTTCTTTGGCAGAAAAATGCATGTGATATCCGCGCTTGCGCCCCATCATGAGTTCATAGCCGAGAGCTTTTGCAAGGTCTTCGCCCCATGGACCTAATGCGGCTACTGCGGAATCCACAATTCGAGGGCCCTTCTTAGTGCTCACTTTCCAGTGGCGACCGACCTGCGTGAGACTTTGTGCGTCACCCTGTATGAATTCACCACCGTGTTTCAAAAAGTGATTGAAGTAGGCCGTAGTCAGTGCTTGTGGATCGCGTATCTGTCGTGAGTCTGGGTAATGCACGCCGCCGATGACGCCATCGTCTAGTTCGGGTTCTTTATTGTGTAATTGTGCTTTGGTAAGCACGTTCACATGCAGGCCATAGGCCAAACTCTGCTCAGCCTGTTGAAGGCTAGCCTCTTGACTCTCGTTCGTTCGCCAGACTTTGATCCAGCCATGTTGATTTACTAGATGCGTGGCACCAGCGGCCTCAATTAGTGAGGCGTGTTCAGTCCAGCTATGTTCTATCAATGGAAGCGCACCGGCGATCGCCGCAGGATATAGACGCGATGAAGAGTGGCGCCAGTAGTCCAGCAACCAAGGCAGTAGTGAGGGCAGGGCCGTCCAGTGGTAATGTGCGGCGGTTTTTTTTTGCAGCGCGTACGCTATCAAAGTACGCCAGTCGCGTGGGAAAGAATACGGAAAGACAGATGATCGTTCGATCAGACCGGCATTACCAAAACTCGTTGCCGCGCCTGGCGTATCTCGATCAATTAACACCACCCTGCGCCCATACTCCTGAAGTTTGAGGGCAACGCTAACGCCAACGATGCCCGCGCCCAGCACCGCGATATCTGCTGTTGTGGCTTGAGTAGAGTGGATCATCAATGGTGGCATTGAAAAGGGTGGATCAGCAGATTTTCATTCATAGAATAAAATAAGGAAAACAATGACAACTTCGGCGGAAAGGATTACATATGAATAAGGCCTATCTTCTCATGATTTCGCTGCTTGCCAGTGCAAGCGCTCAAGCCGAGTGGACGCATTTTTACGAAACCCGTCTGACGAATTTTTATGTTGATAATGCGAGCATTCAGCCAGTTGATGGCAAATTACAGGTTTGGATTTTAGGTAACTCCAAAGCGCGTAAAGGCAGTGGAGAGATATCGTTTAAATCGCTGCAGCAGTTCGACTGCAAGGAAAAAATGAATCGCGGCATAGCCTACGCAACCTTTAGCGAGGAAATGGCCGCAGGCGACAAGCTCAATGAGACCGACGTGCCCAGTTCCTGGACCCTGGTTTTGAGCGGTACCGCGGAGCAGACGCTTTTTAAACAGCTTTGTCCCTGATGCTCATTCATACCGCGCCCTACGCTGGCTGCGGTGGTGCCAGTCAGCGATGGCAGGCGTATGTGGTTCATAAAAACACGGCAGGCTAACGCGAAAGGTTAACGATGGCGTAGGTCTGGAGTGCACCAAACCGGAACATCCGAAACTTGATTCGTAAAGTATAAAAAAACGTAGTACGCAAATCGCAGATGAGTTGGGGTTTTCAACGGTGGCGAGAGCTACCGGCGTCCACTATCGATAAATACAAAATCGTTAAGGTCTTCGCATAAAGACACACGATTTTTTGTGTGTGATGCGTTCAGCAGATGACTAAGCGGGGTTGGTGTTACTAGCTCTACTGCCCTTGCAGCCGCATATAGCCTGTGCTTTTTAAGAGAAAGCGCTTGAGCCACATCTCGTAGGGTATTGTTTTTTGTAAGTTTTATGAAAGATGGAAGCAATGGGTATCTGGATAGAGTTAGGGATTTTCGTGATCGTGATCCTTTTTGCAGTCCACCAGATTTACGATGTGAAGCGCGAACAGCGCAAGCGATCTGCCGAAAGTAAAGATGCGAATCGAACCGACAAACAGTAATTTAGAAAAATATGTTTGGAAACTTGTCACGTATTAGGTTATCTTTACGCCGAAATGACAAAGCTTGGCGATTTTGTCTCAACTAATAAAACTTTTCGCCTGAATTCCGTATGGAGCTTATGCACCTAACGCACGGTAAATTTCACAGGATTGCGCATGCCGTTTGACCACTGCGCTATATGCCGACGATGCTGTTTCGTAGAGGCGGGCTACCCTGCCCTCGAAATAACCCTCACTAAAAAAGAGAAAAAAGATCTCGGCAGCGTTTGTATCGAAAGCGATTGCATACATCTGGGCCCTGTCGGTTGTACCCTGGGTGATAGCAGACCGTTTAGTTGCAAGCTTTATCCTCTCGCTTATAATCCAACGCGTCGCGAAATCTACTACGATACCGAATGTCCGGTTATGCCGGAATACATACGGCAATTGGAAGATTCCGCGAGCGAGGCCTCCAAGCATCTGGCTGACTGCAAATCTGAGCTGATCAAGCTGGAAAAAACAGACAGTAGATTTTTAAAGAATAATTTTGAAATCGATTCCGATTACTTCGATTTAAAAAGGCTTCCGTCTCAACCCTTCTCCAAGGACAACTAGAATGAATGGTTCTCTACACAGACTGCGCGAAGTGAGGCAAGCGCGAGCACCACAAAAGCTCATGCAGGTAGGTTGCCAAAGCTGGACGGCTCGAAACCTCTGCGTTGAGAGCTATCACGACGAAATCCTTTACTACACGACCCGCTGGGACGCTTTATGCCCTTATATAGAGGTCAGCGACGAGATGCTGGCCACCGCGCCCCGGCCCTTTGTTGTGTATGCATTGCCACCGGATAGCCAGTTTGGCGTCGCCATTAATGACAAATAC
>CAYUDI010000106.1:0-257 GCA_964443585.1 uncultured Bifidobacterium sp. | reverse complement strand
GAGGATTTGTGGAGCGAAGAGCGTCGTGCTCGCAAATTCAAGGAATACGATAAGCAGTACCGTAATTTCACGATCACTTTAGATCGCATACCTGGTAAAGATCTGACCTCGGATGATATTTTTGAGATGGGTGGAGAGCATTTTGAAAAATGCTTTATCGCTGATGAAGAAGTTGATGGTTTCGTCGATTACATACGTACTCTGGATATTTTGGTTATCCGAGTCACTTCGCCCGAGGGTGAGTTGGTACTGACCGA
>CAYUDI010000105.1:0-9083 GCA_964443585.1 uncultured Bifidobacterium sp. | reverse complement strand
ATGGGTGCCCCTATGAGTAAGCGACTCATGGAAGCAGGCCATACGGTGTATGTCTTCGACCGAGATGAAGCTGCACTTGCCCACATGGTCTCTGCCGGAGCCAAACGCATGGCCTCAGTGAAAGAGGTGGCTGATCATGCAGAGACCGTTATCTTGAGTTTGCCAACACCTGAGATTGTGGATGCGGTGTGTTTGCAGTCTGGTGGCTTGATCGAGGGAGGCAAGGTCAAGCGTGTAGTGGATCTCTCGACTATTGGCCCGCGTGCCGCAGCAGCGGTGTGTAAAGCATTACAGGTAGCTGACATTGTGTATGTTGACTCACCTGTCAGTGGGGGTGTGATGGGGGCTGTCAAAGGCACTCTGGCAGTGATGGTGTCGTGCCCTAGAAGCCACTTTGATGATTTAGAGAGCACCTTGGCCATCTTTGGTAAAACTTTTTACTTGGGTGAAAAAGCTGGGCAAGCGCAAACAGTTAAGTTGGCCAACAACATCATGTCAGTAGCCGCGGTAGCTATAACTTCTGAAGCGGTTGTGATGGGTGTCAAAGCGGGTGTTGATCCAAAAATCATGCTCGATGTCATCAACGCGGGCTCCGGGAGAAACACAGCCTCGGCTGACAAATTTCCTCGGTGTGTTTTGCCTCGCACATTTGATGTGGGGTTTGCTGCAGCGCTCGCTTACAAAGATGCGCGCCTGTGCGTAGAAGAAGCTGAGTACATTGGGGTTCCTATGGTGGTGGGGTCGGCTGTGCGTGAGTTGATGTCCATTACCTTAGCTGTCTGTGGCAAGGACGCAGACTTCTCTGATGTCGTCAAAGTCTTGGAATCATGGGCAGGTGTTGAGGTACGTGGGTAATTTTTTTAACTTTTTAAAGGATGCATCATGAGTGAAACAGAACTTTTTAAGCGCGGGCTCGAAATTAGAAAAGCGGTGGTAGGGGCTGAATATGTCGACAAATCTATCGCCGCTGCCGATAGCTTCAACATGCCCATGCAAGAGCTAGTGACGGAGTACTGCTGGGGCGCTGTGTGGGGGCGCGAAGACCTGCCACGCAAAACACGCAGCATGCTCAACTTGGCCATGATCAGTATCTTGAATCGTCCACACGAGCTCAAGCTGCACATAAATGGCGCCTTGCGCAATGGCGTGACCAAAGAAGAGATACGTGAAGTCTTTTTACAAGTGGCCATTTACGGAGGAGTCCCGGCGGCTATCGATTCTTTCCGAATTGCACGTGAAGTGTTTGACGCGAACGACAAAAAGGCGTGAGTCGCTTGTGAATTGGATCTGAGATGGGCACGATTGCTGAAACGCTGGGTGCTTTTGTAGCCCAGACACATTCCACCGATCTACCTGTATTGGCGCTAGAGCGCGCCAAAATGAGCTTGGTCAGTACGCTTGCGAGTGCGGCCGTCGGGTTCGGTATTGAGTCTGCGCGGCAAGTGCGGCACCTAGAGCAGGCATTAGGTGGCGAACCAAGTGCAAGCGTCTGGTTTGGAAACGGACGTTTGTCTGTCGACCGTGTTGCACGCGTCAATGCGATGGCGAGTGACGCTGCTGCATCAGATGACAGCGATATGCGTAGCATTGCGCATATTGGAACCATTGCAACAGCGGTGGGTTTGGCGATGGGCGAGAGGCTCCATACATCGGGTCAAGATATTTTGACAGCCATGGTTTTGGGGTATGAGGTTGCGGGACGTGTCGATGAAGCGCTAACACCAGGGCGGATGCAGCGTGGCTTTCATGGATCCGTCTCGACTGTCTTTTGTGGCGCCGTGACTTCCGCCAAGTTGTTAGGTCTAGGGCCTGAGCAAATGGCCCAAGCGATTGCGATTGCCGCTACCTCAGTTGGCGGGATGGCGATTGCCGCCGACACCAGTTGTGCCCGTGAATACCATGCGGGGTTGGCAGCTATGTTGGGGGTGCAGGCCGCATTAGCTGCGCAGGCGGGATTCAAATCTGAGTTGGCGGTGATGGAGTCGCCGCGCGGGTTTTTTGACGCGTTCAATGGACAAGCCGTTGATCAGGTGACGCGCGATTTAGGTGCTTCATGGGACATCGTCACGGATATGGCGATAAAACTGATACCAGGAGCGCATCCCTTCCATGCTATTGCCGAGGCTGCTTGGATGGCTGCCATAACGCACAACATTGATCCCCATACCGTGCGACGTGTCACGATTACGGCGCCGCAGTTAAAAGTGTGGCAAAACCAAGCAGTACAACCCCATGACTTGATTGGTGCCGCGCACAGCGTCCCCTATTTTGTTGCTGCGGCGTTGGTGGACCGGCGATTTGGATGGGACCATTTCAGTCCTGAAAAAATGCGCGATCCGAATATCGCATTAATGTTGCCGCGTATCGTCTTCGATCCAGATCCACCCCCTTGGCCGGATCGTTTTCCACACCGCCATGGTGGAACGATCACGATTGAATTCAACGATAGTAAATCCCTACAAAGCACCTGTTCGGCGCCTCGCGGTTCAGGCGCACGCGGCATTGCGTGGACAGATGTTGATGACAAATGCCGAATCTTATTACCGCAAAGCGGTCTGGCTGCGTCTTCTGTAGAGGCGTGTTTGGACTTGGCGCATCGTTTTGAAGAATTAGAGTCTGCCACGGTGTTGACAGACCTGATTCGTTTAGAAAATCTGTGAAAACTAAAAAATCGCTACAAGCCGCAGTGAAAAATTAATGGAAAACGCGCAACATAACCGTACCCATTTGAAAGGCAAAACGGCACTGGTGACAGGGTCCACGGGTGGATTAGGACTAGCCATTGCAGATGCCTTAGCACGCGCGGGATGTAATATTGTTTTACATGGACTCGATGCGCCACAGGATGCGCAAACCCATATTGATAACTTACAGCGTGAATATGGTGTGCAAGCCCGATACCTTAAAGCTGACTTGCTGATTCAAACAAGTATCCCTGCCATGTTCGAAAAAATTGGAGCAACTTTTGGGGGCGTTGATATTTTGGTCAATAACGCTGTTTTGCGTCATTTCGAACCGATTGAATCGCTACCCGTCCAATCACTCAATAACGCATTAGCTGTCAATGTCACGGCAGCCTTCCATGCCATACAAATGAGTCTCCCTCACATGCGTGCGCGTGAATGGGGGCGTATTTTTAATATGACCTCTGTGTATAGCGCACGAGCTGTAGCCAACCGTTTGGACTACATCACTACCAAAACAGCCTTGGTGGGTATGACACGTGCCGTAGCCATAGAAACTATTCACCAAGGCATTACCTGTAATGCGCTTTGCCCTGGCTCGGTTCTTACCCCAGATATCGAAAAACGGGTACAAGCTTTAATGGAAAAAGAGTCGCTTGATATTGAAAAAGCGACGCAACTATTTTTATTAGGAAAACAACCTACGGGTCGATTTGTAGAGGCTTCCCATATTGCAGACATGTTGGTATTTTTATGCGGGCCTGCGGGACGAGATATCACGGGGGCTATCTTGCCAGTAGAAGGCGGATGGCTTGCGGTATGAAACTATGCGTTAGTTAAATTGTGTTTGAAAAATCATGCGTTAAAGGAACTTAGAGTATGTCTAAAAAAGTAAGCATTGGATTTATTGGTGTTGGGGTGATGGGGCACCCTATTGGGAAACATCTGATGGCTCATGGCTACGACCTTCTGGTGTTTGACGTGAGTGACGTCGCCGTCAATGCTATGGTCAAAGAAGGCGCGAAGGCGGCCCAAAGTACTTTAGACGTCGCCAACCAGGTGGATATTATTTTTACGAGTTTGCCTAGTCCAGCGGTATTTACCGAGGTGATGGTGGGCGAAAGTGGAATCGTAGCTGGTCAAAAGTCAAAGACCGTGGTTGATCTTTCTACCGTCGGTTCGCGTGCCATGAAACATGCGGCGGCGGGCTTGCTGGCTAAGGGCATTGACTTGGTTGATGCGCCTGTTAGTGGTGGTCCGGCAGGTGCTAAAGCAGGCACTTTATCAATCATGGTGGCAGGAAAAACGCAATCTGTTGAAAAAGTGCAAGCCTTGTTGGAGTGCTTTGGCAAACTGTTTATTGTGGGGGCAGATCCTGGTCAAGCGCAGTTGCTAAAGTTATTGAACAACATGTTGTCCTCCACGGCATTTGCTATTACTTCTGAAGCATTTGTAGCTGGTGTTAAGGGCGGTCTGGATCCGCAGATCATGATGAATGCTATCAATGCGGGAAGTGGGCGCAGCAGCGCTTCGCAAGATAAGTTTATGAAACAAGTGCTTCCTGGTACCTTTGATTTTGGTTTCCCCGTCGGAAGTGTGTGCAAAGACATCGGCTTGGCGGTAGAAGAGTGCGAAGCGCTAGGGGTTCCGATGTGGATTGGAAATACGGTGCGCCAAGTTTGGAATCATGCGGGCAAGCATGATGGTATGAAGCGCGATATGACCGAGTTAGTCAAGTCTATAGAACGCTGGTCACAATTAGCGAAAAAGTAAATACTGTATTGAATTGACTTATAAGTATTGGAATGCCACTATGCAAACACACACTCCACAACTATTGTCCAACCCACTGACTGCTACCAACGCGCGTTTTCGTCGAGAGGCCACACCTTTTTATATAGATGCGCTCAAAGTGACGCCAATGCATCCCAGCATTGGTGCGCGCATAGAGGGTTTGAATTTGCGACAACCTTTGAGCGCGTCTGAACTTGCTGAGATTGAGACAGCGATGGAACGATTTGCGGTGTGCTATTTCCCTAACCAATTATTCGATGACGATGAACAGTTTGCGTTTGGTGCGCAATTTGGAAAAATCGAAGATATGCCCACCGCCGTGGATCAAGAGCGCCGACGCCTAGCTAACCGACAAATAAATGACATTTCCAACCTCGGTGCAGACGGTAAATTGATGCCTGCCGACGATCGGCGACGAATGTATAACTTAGGAAATTTACTTTGGCACAGCGATAGTAGTTTTAAAAAAATCCCTGCACACTATTCGATGTTGCATGCGCGGGTAATTCCGCCGGAAGGTGGTGAGACCGAGTTTTCTGATATGCGCGCGGCATGGGATGCTCTGCCTGACTCGATGCAATCGCGTATCAAGGACTTAGTATGTGATCATTCGGTTATATTTTCAAGAGCTCAATTGGGTTTTGAAGCGTTTAGTCCAGAAGAAATTGAACGATGTAAACCGGTTCAGCAGCGATTGGTTCGAAGGCACGAAAGTTCTGGTCGCTTATCGATATTCCTTTCTGCGCACATTGGCCATGTGCATGGAATGCAAACACCAGAAGGAATTGCTCTCATAAGAGAACTCACTGAGTTTGCGACCCAGCCAGAATTTGTTTATCAACATGTATGGACGGCAGGCGATCTGTTAATGTGGGATAACCGCTGCACCATGCACCGAGGCCGTAATTATGCTTCTTTGGTCTACCCACGTGATCTGAGACGTGTAACGGTGGAGGGAAGTCGCTCCACGATGGATGAAACCATCTAAGATTCAATGCCATCTAAGATTCATTCATTAACCCATATGCTTTGGGCGGGCATAGTTAAAAAATTCGGAGACACCATCATGCAAAAACTTTTCGCTTTAGTCAGCGGCATCTTTTTATTATTTATTTCTACTCAGTTAGCTGCCCAACCTGCAGATAATTTTCCAGACAAGCCCATTCGAATTGTGGTCGCCAGCGCAGCCGGTGGGGCTTCCGATATTGTTGCGCGGATGATGGCTGATAAATTGCAGCAAAAGTTTGGTCAGCCTGTAGTTGTGGAAGCCAAGCCTGGCGCGAATGGAAATATCGCGGCAGACTTTGTTGCCGCTGCAGCGCCCGATGGTTATACGCTGATGATGGGCACGATAGGTGTGATGGCGATAAATTCGTCTTTGTACAAGGGTGTGAAATTCGATCCCATTAAAGATTTTGTGCCAGTGGCCCGTTTGGTGTCTTTCTCTAATATTTTGGTTGTTCGCTCAACTTTACCGTTCAACTCAGTCAAGGAACTTGTGGAATATGTCAAAGCAAGACCCGATAAAGTGACCTACGGTTCCCCTGGCGCAGGTGGATCTCCTCACATGGCCATGGTGATGTTTAACCAAATGGCCGGTTTGAAATTAGTACATGTCCCATATAAAGGCGCAGCTCCTGCATTAACCGACCTAATGGGCGGCCAGATTGATCTGGCTTTCAGCGACCCCTTGTTAACCTCGCAGCATTTAAGCGGTGGGCGTATTAAGGCGCTCGCTGTTAGTGGTTCAAAGCGTTTGAAGTCAGCACCGAACATTCCTACTGTTGCTGAAGCTGGTATTGCAGGATATGCCGTCAGCGGTTGGCTTGGTATCGTCGCGCCAACAAATACGCCCTCCCCTCGAATAGCAAAGCTCAACGCCGCTTTGAATGAGGTGCTTGCGATGCCCGACGTTCAGGCTAAGTTAGCAGAACAAGGTGCTGAAACTATTCCTGGAACCCCGCAGGAATTTGGTGACTTTATTAAAAATGAGCACGCCCGATGGAAGAAGGTAATTTCTGACGAGAAACTATCTGCTGATTAAATAGATTTGCGATTCCAACTTGAACACGTTAGTAAAAATACTATGACGAACAAACAATCCCAAACCAAGCCATTGCAATCTTCAAAGCAGACAAACGGAAAAGACTTGCATACAGCGCAAACTGGGGCTCAGGTGCTAGTCGAACATATTGCTGCGCGTGGTGTCAAGCACTTGTATGGTGTGCCTGGTGGAGACTGTAGTTTGGATATCATCGAAGCTGCTAAGAAGATGGGCATCAGTTTTATTTTGACGCGTACAGAAAATGCTGCTGCCATGATGGCTTGTTCCGAGGCAGAGTTAACAGGCACTTTGGGCGCGGTTCTAACGACCCGAGGACCCGGCGTTGCCAACGCTGCCAATGGTGTGGCCTATGCGAGTTTGGACCGTGTTCCCATAGTTTTTATCAGCGATGGTTACGATAACAACCAAGCATCTGTTAGTCACCAGCGCTTTGATCAAACGGCGATGCTTTCGCCAGTGATCAAAGGTGCTCTCAGGCTAGATGATGTCACCGCACTGCCTGCTATCGATGGACTGTTAGACCTGGCGATCTCAGGTCGACCAGGCCCTGTTTATATCGAAGTCACGGCTCAGTGTATGCGCAACACCATCTTGTCAGGTTGTCTTCCAGTTCGCATAGCGCCAAGTACTTTTGACCCGCCCACTGTTGATGCACTCAAGTTAGCCCATGGTTTGGTATTGGGTTCACAACGTCCCATTATGGTGGTTGGATTGCAGTGCCGCGACAAAAATGTCACCAAGGCTTTACGTGCCTTTGCGCATAAGTTGCAGTGTCCCGTTTTTTCTACTTATAAGGCTAAGGGCGTCATGCCTGAAGCAGACCCGCAACTCAGTGGCTACTTTATAAACGGTGCAGCTGAGGAAGAGACTTTTCGTTGTGCTGATTTGATCATCATGTTCGGTGCAGATCCAGTCGAGTTTCCGCCTACTGCTTTCAAGTATGGGTCTACGAAAGTGCTTGAATTCACGAACGCGCAGTTTGACCGCTGTGTTTACCAGCCTGCGCTGAGTGTTGCTGGTGATCTTGCATTAGCAGCCATGCACATGTGTGAGTGTGTGCGCCCTAGTAGTTGGCATGCAGAAGAACTCAGAAAAATAAAAACACATATGTTGGCGCGTGCGACAGCCAACGAAGGTGGCCCCATCACACCTCAATTACTGGTGGAGACCAGCTGCCATTTGATGCCAGCGGATACGCGTTGCACAGTAGATGCAGGGGTACATATGCTGTCTGTGATCGCTCATTTACAAGCCAAAGATCCCTACGATCTTCTCATCTCGAGAGGCCTAGCAACTATGGGCATTGCTTTGCCCGCCGCTATTGGTATGGCTATGGCCGACCCACAGCGGCATGTGGTGGCGTTTACCGGCGATGGTGGATTGATGATGTGTACTGCCGAATTGGCAACTGCGGTTGAACTGGGCTGCAATATTACCGTCGTTGTGTTCAACGACTCAGCCATAACCATGATTGGTTTGAAGCAAAAAAGTCGCCAATTCGAGCGCGTCGGTATGGACTACGGTCACACTGATTTTGCAATGGTGGGTCAGGGTTTTGGCTGTCAGAGTTTTCGCGCAACCACTCCTGCTGAGCTGGAGGCTGCTTTGCGAAACGCTTTTGCGTGCGAGGGACCAACATTGGTCGATGCGGTTTTGGACCCAACTGCATACCGTCACCAAATGTTATCGCTTCGCGGATAACGCTAACTTCAATTTTTCATTTTTCTTTGGCAGAAGTGATGATGGTTAATCGAGCTGGGCTCGATCTAGTGAATCTCTTGTTAACAGAAAGCAAGGCGCGGGGCTCTAACCGGTGTATGCTTTAGAAAATGTTTTTTTTATAACAAATCAACCAGTTGGAGACAATAACATGACGGTAATTTACGAAAAACGCACATACGCTGTAAAAGTTGGCGAAATGAACGAAGTTAAGCGCCTATACAGTGCTGAAGGGTGGCCGGCACTCAGTGCTGGTGGGCATGACAAGCATTTGATAGGCTATTTCACCAGCGACACCGGTGACTTGCATCAGTTGATCCATTTATGGAAGTTTGACAGTGATGAAAATCGCCGAGCTTTTTGGGCAAAGCTTTTTGCTGATGAAAAATTCATGGCCTTTGCCAAACAGTTGCGTCCCTTAATTAACTCGCAAAACGTACAACTTATGTTGGCAGCGCCATGGGGGCCGCATCCTTAAATAGTTTTTTGAATTTACAGGCTGCCCTGATACCAATGCCTAAATTCGTGGGGACCAAATATGAAAACTAGCGGAATACATAACACTGCTGCCAATATCCATCTAGAAGTTGGGAATCGTTTTAAAACATAAAGAAGCAAAGCTACTGCAATGATTCCTAATACTAGGCGCATTAGTAAATTATAGGTAGGCACAACAGATGAAGACCGGATGGTCAACTCATTCCTTCTTCTTGGCCAGTACCAAGTTAACAGATGCTATCGGCCATATTCCCCATCGTCTTAACAGAAAGCTAGGCTCGTCAAAAACCCTTATAAATCAAAGACTTACAAGCTAAAATATT
>CAYUDI010000104.1:0-9088 GCA_964443585.1 uncultured Bifidobacterium sp. | reverse complement strand
CCACGATATTCATGCCATCCATCAGCGGACCTTCAATGACATGGATAGGGCGCCCACCACGCTCAGCTACTCCCTGGCGCGCCTCTTCGGTATCTTCAACTATCCATTGCGTGATGCCATGAATCAGTGCGTGTGATAATCGTTTTTCAACCGAATTTTCGCGCCAGACAAGATTTTGTTCTTCTTTTTTATCACCCGCTTTTAGCGTAGCGGCTAATTCAATCATGCGTTCAGTCGCATCGTCGCGACGATTCAGTACGACGTCTTCTGCACGCTCGCGCAAGTCAGGGTCAAGATCATCATAAACGCCTACCATGCCTGCATTCACGATACCCATGCTCATGCCAGCACGTATAGCGTGATACAAAAATACGGTATGAATCGCCTCACGCGCTGGATCGTTACCGCGGAATGAAAAACTTACATTTGATACACCACCACTAACTTTGGCATGCGGCAGATTTTCACGTATCCAGCGTGTGGCTTCAATAAAGTCAACTGCGTAATTATTATGTTCTTCAATACCAGTCGCAACGGCGAAAATATTAGGGTCGAAAATAATATCTTCTGGTGGAAAACCGATGACGTCGGTGAGCAAGCGATAAGCGCGCTCACAAATTTCTATCTTGCGCTCATACGTATCTGCCTGGCCTTTCTCATCAAAGGCCATCACTATGACTGCTGCTCCATAGCGACGACAAAGTTTAGCTTGACGCAGAAACTCTTCTTCACCTTCTTTCATGGAAATCGAGTTAACTATCGATTTGCCCTGTACGCACTTCAAGCCTGCTTCGATCACTGTCCACTTAGACGAATCGATCATGACAGGCACACGCGCTATATCCGGCTCGGAAGCAATCAGATTTAAAAACCGAGTCATTGCTGCTACTGAATCCAACATGGCTTCGTCCATGTTGATATCAATTATTTGCGCGCCATTTTCTACTTGCTGGCGCGCTACAGCGAGCGCTTCTTCATACTGCTCATTGAGTATCATGCGCGCAAACGCTTTCGAGCCTGTCACATTGGTGCGCTCACCTACGTTAACAAATAACGAGTCTTCATCGATGACATGAGGCTCCAAACCCGACAAGCGCATTTGATGCAAATGCGTAGGTATTGTGCGCGGAGGAATGCTCTTTACTACCTCGGCAATCGCCTTGATATGTTCAGGCGTCGTACCACAACATCCGCCGGCGATATTGACGAACTCACTCTCAGCGAAATCTTTTAGTAGCGACGAGGTAACGTCTGGTGTTTCATCGAAACCTGTATCCGACATAGGATTGGGCAACCCAGCATTCGGATAAATGCAAACATAGGTATCAGCGATTTTCGATAACTCTTCTGCATACGGGCGCATGAGTGCAGCACCCAGAGCGCAGTTAAGACCTATCGTTAATGGCCGCGCGTGACGTACTGAATTCCAAAATGCTGTTACGGTTTGACCCGACAATACGCGTCCCGATGCATCGGTGACCGTGCCGGAAATCATGATAGGCAGCTTTTGGTGAGTCTCATCAAAAAACTGATCAATCGCAAACAATGCTGCTTTGCAGTTGAGCGTATCGAATACGGTTTCTACTAGCAACACATCCGATCCACCTTCAACCAAGGCACGCACCTGTTGATGATAGGCCGCTACCAACTGATCAAAAGTTACATTGCGTGCGCCGGGATCATTGACGTCTGGCGAGATAGACGCTGTTTTTGGCGTGGGGCCAAGTGCGCCGGCGACAAAACGCGGCTTGTCAGGTGTTGAGTATTTATCACACGCTGCGCGGGCGATGCGCGCTGCTTCAAGATTCATCTCATAGGCCAGTTCTGCCATATGGTAATCATCTTGCGCTATCGTCGTTGCGCCAAAGGTATTGGTTTCAATCAGGTCGGCGCCAGCGTCAAGATACTGCTCGTGTATTTCTTGAATGATGTGTGGTTGCGTTAGCGTGAGCAATTCATTATTGCCCTTAACGAAAATCTCTTTACCCGGAACAGAGAAACTAGCAAAGCGTGTTCCGCGGTAATCTTCCTCAGTTAATTTGTACTGCTGAATCATAGTGCCCATAGCGCCATCAAGAATTAAGATGCGCTGGGCGAGTAGTCGCCGCAATTGGGCTTCAGTAGTAGAGATAGCGTCGCGTTTCATGAACTTGTTTGATCTGCGCAAATAAAAATACCCGGCCTGCAAAGCGAAGCCGGGTAAACGCGCCGCTTTAGCAGTATTTATTGAGAGCCTTACGGCATCCTAGCGCCCGCAAGCTGGATTTTGACTATTTCAATCAAATCGGCGCCATCGGATTATACGGGAATTCAGAGAGGAATCTGGAAGCATTGCCCAGGCGCTAAAGCAAAACCCTGAACAAACTGTGCAGCCGAAAGACGTTTTGCGCCGGGCTTTTGCAGCTCTGTTATTTTTAACGCTCCTAAGCCACATGCAACAATCACACCCTCAGGCGAGACAGCGAGAATTTCTCCCGGTTTTCCCTGCATTTCCACGGTACTGGCCTGCCAAATTTTTAACGATGTGGCATGAATAGAAGCTATCGCTCCCGGTGTAGGATTAAAGGCATGTATGCGGCGAAGCAAATCGGTTGCTGGCTGTCGAAAATCTAAATCTACTTCTTGCTTAGAAATTTTCGCTGCATAGGTCACACCCTCCACAGGCTGAGGTGTCGCAATCAAGCTGCCTTGCTGAAGTTGTTTAAGCGCCTTAACTATCAGCTCACCGCCCAAGACAGCCAACCTGTCATGCAAAGAACCCGTGGTGTCACTTTTTGAAATGGGCTCTCGTTGCCAGAGTAGCATAGGGCCCGTGTCCAAACCCTCATCCATTTGCATGATCGTAATGCCTGATTCGCTATCGCCGGCTTCAATAGCGCGATGTATGGGCGCAGCCCCTCGCCAACGCGGCAGCAAGGACGCATGAATATTGAAGCACCCCAAAGGCGGTATGGATAATATTGATGGTGGCAGTATCAACCCATAGGCTGCCACCACCATCACCTCATGCGGCGTAGCTTCTAGCTGCGCATGGGCCGCTGCCGCCTGATCTGGGTATTTGCCATCCAACCTTAGCGAGGTCGGCTGAGCAACGGGTATGCTGTGCTTTAACGCATAGTGCTTAACAGGCGAGGGCTGCAATTGCATGCCGCGGCCCGCAGGGCGATCGGGCTGAGTCAATACCAGTGGAATCTCAAAACCTGCCTCATGCAAGTGAGTGAGGGCTACTGCGGCAAATTCAGGCGTACCAGCAAAAATAACTTTCATGGAGTGATTATAGGTGCGGGCTAAGCGCCTGGCCTAGCGATTAACGCCAGACCACGGGCAAGTGAAACAGATGTCGTGTGAATTTTATGGGTCGCCAGCGTCGCTGTAATGAGTAGCGCAAGGCATATCAAAAACCCACATACGCCATGCTCACAACGGTATGCGTATAGTTAATTCGAACTGACTTGGCGCTCTTTTTTCATTTCGCGCTCTTCTTTTTGCAGTTTGCTTTTAATGCGATTACGCTTAAGCGGGGATAAATACTCAACAAAAACCTTGCCCTTGAGGTGATCCATTTCATGCTGCACGCAAACAGCCAGCAGACCCTCGGCTTCAAATTCGTGCGCGCTTCCATCCAAACTATACGAACGTACACGAACTCGCGTAGGTCGCTCGACGCCATCATAAATACCCGGCACTGAAAGACAACCCTCTTCGTACACCTGACGATCGTCACTGGTCCAAATAATTGTTGGATTAATCAAGACACGTAACTGATCACGGGTATCCGAAGTATCTATGACGATGACCTGCTCATGAACATCTACCTGCGTAGCCGCCAATCCTATGCCTGGCGCTTCGTACATAGTCTCTGCCATATCAGCAACCAGCTGCTTTAACCGCTCATCAAAATCTGTAACGGGCTTAGCCAGCTTGTGCAAGCGCGGATCGGGATAACGAAGAATAGATAAAAGAGCCATACAGCTTTTGTGCAACAAAGAGAAAAAATAATAGTTTAGAGCGCTAAGCCTTAAGCCAGCGCGCGCAAAATTCGCATCGAGTGCGATTTCGCTGCGCAATTACCTGACTCCAAGGGAAATTCCATGAAAAAGTTTAGCACAGCCATAGTTCTGGCTGTTTTGCAATTAGGTTTGTTACCCATGCGTACAGCCCAGTCGGCAAACACCTGCGTTTTTGCGGCCAACGCACCGGATACGCATCTCGTACAGACAGGTGATACTTTGTGGGGAATTGCCTCCCTGTTTTTAAACAATCCCTTGTGTTGGCCTAGCGTATGGAAGCCCAACCAAAATCGTATTAACAATCCCCATTGGATTTATCCAGGACAGGTAATCGTACTCAATCGACTAGACGGCACACTAGGTCTTGGTTTTACTACCCAAAACGAGCATGTCGCACACCATCTCGCGCCGGCAATACGGAGCACGCAGATAACGGGGCCACATGTACCTTTGCTACCGACAAACTTACTATCCATGCTAGCCCGATCGCCACTAATAAGTGTGGATGCACTGACCAGCGCGCCTACCATTAGCGCGATAGAAAACGCGCATGTCATTGCCGGCAAGGGAGATATTGTTTGGGTACAAGGCGAGCTAGGTAGCAATGAACACTATGATGTCTTCCGAACTACTTATCCACTTGTGGACCCCGATACACGACAACCCTTAGGTGTTGCGGGACTTAATATCGGTCGTGTCCGACTTCTGCAGCGAGGTGAAAAGCATCGATTTAAAGTAACGCGCTCAGATAGAGAATTACGCGCGGATGACAAACTCATTCCTGCAAGCGATTCCACACTGCCCGCTATTTATCCACATCCAGGCAAGATCACGGATGGAAGATTAGTAGCCATATTGCATGAAGGTCGCTGGGCCAGACTGCATGACATGGTTGTACTCAATCGCGGCTCTCTCCACGGACTAGCTCCGGGTAGCATGGTTAAGATTGTGCGACACGTTAAAATCAGCCCGTATGAAATATCTACATCCACTCAGCCTGCCCAATCAAAACCATCCATAGGAACTTTGCTGGTGTACAAAGTACAAGAAAAAATTGCTTTAGCCATGATTATGCAAGTACGTGATGTCATCAGTGCGGGTGACGCTATTACTGCTCCCGAAACGGATACGCCATGACGCAATCTGAAGGCCTGGCCGATTGGCTACGACTCATGCTGACTGACGGCATAGGGCCTCAGACTGCGCGCGAATTACTGACTCACTTCGGCTTGCCAGAGCATATTTTTGCGGCGGGATTTTCCGCATTGCATAAATGCGTCCATGAAAAGCTTGCGTTGACTCTCTGCTCTGCACCGAGTGATCACATCCGTACACAGATCGATGTCACGCTGGCGTGGGTAGAACAAGCCGGAAATCACATACTAACGTTTGCTGATACCGGCTATCCCAGCATGCTGCTGACGATCACTGATCCTCCACCCGTCCTGTACGTTAAGGGTCGTGCTGAATTACTGACAAAAAAATCCATCGCTATTGTAGGTAGCCGTAATGCGACTGTTCAGGGAAGTCAAAATGCGCGCCGCTTTGCCGAGGTACTAAGTAATGCGGGTTTAACTATCGTTTCAGGTCTGGCGCTGGGCATAGACGCGGCCGCACATGAGGGCGCACTGAGTGACACATCGCACCATGGTTCAACGATTGCTGTTACCGGCACCGGTCTCGATCTTGTTTACCCTGCCAAACATCGCGAGCTGGCTCATCAAATCGCTGCGCATGGTTGCCTGGTTAGTGAATATCCATTGGGTACTCCTGGAATTGCAGCAAATTTTCCGCGCCGAAATCGCATCATCAGCGGTTTATCACAAGGGGTATTAGTTGTAGAAGCTGCTGCACAATCCGGATCACTCATCACTGCGCGCAGCGCACTCGAACAAGGGCGTGATGTATTTGCCATTCCTGGTTCCATACACTCACCGCTGGCAAAAGGATGTCATCAATTGATACGTCAGGGCGCCAAACTAGTAGAGTCTGCTCAAGACATACTCGAAGAAATTCATACAGCAAACCAGTCGCCATCTCATAAACTTCCACCATCGAAAACGGAAATAAAGGCCAGTGATACATCATCGGTAAATCGGGTGATGGACGCGGCAGGACACGATCCGGTTAGCGCAGATGAATTAGTAACTCGCACGGGATTAAGCATGGCCGATGTACAGGCACAGCTGCTAGAACTTGAACTTAACGGGCATCTGGAAAGACTACCCGGCGGTGTATATCAAGCCTTACATTAAAAATACCTAAACATAATCCTCCACTTACACAATCGACTCATCGCTACACATCATGAGAAAGCGATGACGTTGGATCATCGCGCAACGCATAATGATGCTGTCGATTTTTTTTCCATTACTAGTACTAGAATCATTACAAATGCGCGAAAAGCGCACGAAATTTCTAGAAAAGCTGCCGTTTAATAAATAGTTCTTGAAATTTTTTTGCTGTCATGCTTGTGCATGAGCGCAGATGCGGCTACATTACAACTATGTTTGAAGTCCTCGTTTATTTATACGAAACTTATTACCGACCAGACGCGTGCCCGGATTCGGTTGCGCTCGCAAAGAAATTATCGGCAGTAGGTTTCGAGGAAGAAGAAATCTCGCGAGCAATCGGGTGGTTGACTGACCTCGCCGAAACCACCAACGAGATCTTCAGTCAGCAAGCCAGACAGACTGCATTTTCTTTTGGTTTTCGTGTGTACGCTGATCGCGAATATGAAATGCTGGGTACAACCGCTATCGGTTTTGTCGAATTTCTGGAATCCGCTGACGTCATCAATGCTCTGCAACGCGAAATAGTTATTGAGCGTGCTTGTGCTGTCAATGAATCACCGATTTCATTGGATAAGTTAAAGGTAATCGTGCTGATGGTGCTCTGGAGTCAAGGCAAAGAGCCCGATGGACTGATGTTCGATGAACTCTTTTTTGACGACGAAGATTCCAGCCCTCCTGTTTATCACTGACGCTCTTCCCGACAGTCACCGCACGGTTGATCTGCAATGTTCTGCTCCCCTTGCACTTAATTACCTTTGTCATCCCTTCATTGCGGTATTGGCAACGAAAGGCTCGCCTAGTTTGCGGCGCAATCCATGGCTAAGTCTGCAAACTCCCCAAGGCTTGCTTGCGAAATCGACGATAACGCGCTTATCATTGGCCGCACTAGTGCTTGCGTTGTCAAAACGTCAGCGCCAGTGTTCTGTTCTGAAACTGCCTAAACCACGAGCCCTTTGTCTCTAATCAGGCATATGCCTCACTAATGTCGCCCCTTAATCCGGAAAAATCATGACCAAAGCACTCATCATTGCTGAGAAGCCTTCTGTCGCGAACGATATCGCGAAGAGCCTCGGTGGCTTTACCAAGCACGATGAGTACTTCGAATCGGACGATTACGTACTCTCGTCAGCCGTGGGCCATTTGGTCGAAATCGCAGCCCCGGAAGAACATGACGTCAAGCGTGGCAAATGGTCGTTTGCCAATTTACCTATGATTCCGCCGTACTTTGCTCTCAACCCTATACAAAAGACCGAATCACGGCTCAAGTTACTTAATAAATTAATTAAACGTAAAGATGTGGGCGCACTAATTAATGCGTGTGACGCGGGTCGCGAGGGTGAGTTGATATTTCGGCTGATAGTTCAGTACGCCAAAGCCAAACAACCTGTCAAACGTCTCTGGCTGCAGTCCATGACTCAGGGCGCTATACGCGATGCCTTTACCCACCTCAGAGAAGATAGCGAAATGCTGCCTTTGGCTGACGCTGCGCGTTGCCGCAGCGAAGCCGACTGGCTAATCGGCATTAATGGCACCCGCGCCATGACGGCCTTCAATTCAAAAGAAGGCGGCTTTTACCTAACCACTGTGGGACGAGTTCAAACACCCACGTTGTCTATCGTGGTTGAGCGTGAAGAAAAAATTAAACAATTCGTCTCGCGCAATTACTGGGAAGTTCGCGCTGAATTCGTTTGCGCTGCGGGTGTTTATGAAGGACGCTGGTTAGATACTCAGTTTAAAAAAGATGATATTGATCCGGAAAGACGTGCAGAACGTCTCTGGAGCAGCGCCGCCGCGGAATCCATCGTCGCTGCCTGTCGCGGAAAAGTAGGCAATGTAAGCGAAGAATCCAAGCCAAGCACATCCATGGCGCCGCCGCTGTTTGATCTGACCAGCCTGCAACGTGAGGCTAACGCACGGTTTGGTTTTTCAGCTAAAAATACATTGGGTTTAGCCCAAGCACTGTATGAACGTCACAAGGTGCTGACCTATCCACGTACCGATTCACGTCATCTGCCCGAAGACTATATCGCTACGGTTAAGCAGACTATGGATACGCTGGGCGAGAGTAATAATTACTATCCCTTTGCAGCGCAAATACTTAACAATGGTTGGATAAAACCGAACAAGCGCATATTCGACAACACAAAAATTAGTGATCACTTCGCCATCATCCCCACGACTCAGGCGCCTAAAAATTTATCTGAGCCTGAGCAGAAGCTCTACGATATGGTGGCACGGCGCTTCATGGCAGTTTTTTTTCCGGCTGCCGAATACCTGGTCACGACCCGCTACACAGAAGTCTCCGGACATCAATTTAAAACCGAAGGCAAAATTCTCACTACGCCAGGCTGGCTAACTGTGTATGGCAAAGAAGCTACTGAGCCCACGGTTAAAGATGGTGAAACTACCGGCACTTTGGTCGCTGTGGCCAAGGGTGAAAAAGTAAAGACCGACAAGCTGGACGCCAACGCATTAGTCACCAAACCACCTGCACGCTATTCAGAAGCGACATTGCTTTCAGCAATGGAGGGTGCAGGAAAATTAGTTGATGACGAAGAGTTACGTGACGCCATGGCAGGCAAAGGCCTGGGCACACCAGCAACCCGTGCGGCCACCATCGAAGGTCTTATTAACGAAAAATATTTAGTGCGTGAAGGCCGCGAACTCATCCCTACAGCCAAAGCATTCCAGTTGATGACCTTGCTGCGTGGGTTGGGCGTTTCTGAACTCACCGCACCTGAACTGACAGGTGAGTGGGAATTCAAACTCGCGCAAATGGAACGT
>CAYUDI010000103.1:3061-9098 GCA_964443585.1 uncultured Bifidobacterium sp. | reverse complement strand
GACGTTACCCCGGCACCTGATATCAGTCTTTAGCCTGCGGCTCGTCATCCGAAAAATCATGATCGTCGTCGAAGCTGACGTCATAGTCTATGGTGAGTTCCTCGCCGCGGTTTATGTCACACATCGCTCTCAGCACATCTTTATCATCGAAGCGCAGATTCGGTGTTTTTGAGTGATTCAGATAAATCGAGATATTCACTGCATTCATCCCGATTTCTGGAGCAAAGACTCGCCCTTTTTCGACAAGGCAGAACGTGGCTAAGTGCTTACGTACACTGCTGGGGACTTTTTTAAGTTCGATACGGGAAAATTTTATTTCCTTGTTGCTGACCATGCTACGGAGCGGGGCGGTACCTTTAGGTATGTCGCGCAGCGCAAATACTCCTATGCCATGGATTGTTGATACGCCGAGCTTGCAGTAGACATCGTCGCGTAAGTGGTCATATAGCTTTTCTTTTAGGCTGCTCATAGAGGGGTAATTTCAGGTTGGGCGAGAGGCTGGCAATAAGAATAATCCTTGGGAAGCTCACCGGGGTAGGTGATGCTCATGGCCCGGGAGGCTGTCCATAGCGTTGATCTTACAATCAAGCCAGCGCTCCAATCGCCAATTAATTTTTGCTTCTGTTCATGCCTACTCACCTAAGCAGATCTCTGAAATAGCCTGGTAGAGCAAACAGGCCGTAATGCGTAGCCTCATTGTAGTAGTTTAGCTTTCCAAGTTGATGTGACTGTATGCGATGGAGAACATCTTGCTCAGAGAGTTTATGTGGATGGACTTGCTCGCTGCACAAAGCAAAAGACCAGTATGCACCATACAAAGGAATATACAACCCAAATGGCGCTACGTTAGTGAAATGCTGTGTCAGTCGCTGATATATCGTTTGCACTGTTTTTGGCGAAAATACCGGACTACCCGTATGCAGCACCATAGCTCCACCCGGTGCAAGAATGCGCTTTACCGATTGGAAGAACTCTGCCGTGTAAAGCTCAGAAGCAGGTGTGTCGGGATCTGTCAGGTCCAGTAGTACCAGATCAAATTGCTCGTGGCATTCATTCACATAGGCTAATCCATCGCCTATGCGTATCTCTACACGCGGGTCATCTAGCGAGCCTTTGTGAATATTGGATAAATATTGACGGGAAATTCGTATGACGGCTTCATCCAGTTCGGCCAGAACTACGCGTTCTACGCTGGGGTATTTCAATAGCTCTTCAGTAGAGCCACCGTCACCGCCTCCGAGTATCAGTGCATTGCGAACCTTGCCGTGCGCAATAGCAGCTGGATGAACCAGTGCCTCATGATAAAAAAACTCTTCGCCTTCGGATGTCATGTAGTCGCCATCTAAGCGAAACAATTTGCCAAATTGCGGTGATTCGTGAACTTCAATTAGTTGGTAGGGTGATTGCTCGCGATGCAGCAGTGGTCCTAGTCGATAGGCGTACGAGCTATGTTTGTTGAGATATTCTTGTCCCATTGTTGCGTCTGCCCCAGCATGACCAACCTCGCCACGCAGCAAGTTCTGGCAGTTGGCATCATCGGGCTCGAACAACTCGACCAGGGATTTGAGCAGCTGATTTGCCTTGTGGCTGTTATCAGTAGAAAAATTACAAACATAGACATCGAGGGTCACGGCCTGTTGTTCTGGCCAGGTGTGTAGGGCTAGGTGAGACTCAGCCAGCAAGATCGTGCCAGTGACGCCCCCAGCTTGATTTTTGGTGAGTCCCGGGAAAGCATGAAACAGCTCTCCAACGACCGTTAAACCTGACGACTCCACCAGATCGAGACAGATTTGACGCAGGTGATCTGCATCGGTCATGAGCCACAGATTTTTTTTGCATCCAGACAGATCAGCGGTGAGGTGTAATCCCTGCATTTTTCTCGTTCAATTATTCAGGATAGGTTGTAAATTCTTGCCTTACCAGACGGTGTGACGACGTTCCGATAAGTGTAGTAAGTTCGATAACTCTTTGTAACGTACTGATTTACTACAAAGCTTTAAATTGTGCCATTAAATGCCGCATATTCAAAACGTGCACCCCCATTGTCTATCGGTGCGCCGGTTGACTGGCATCGTTTATCTGAAGCAGAAGAAAATTTCCTTGTTTGCAGCGAGCAGGTGTTAGCACCACTATTATTTGTCGACCCATCTTAAAAATTTTCAACTAGATTACGAGTCTTATAAGCGCATAGTAACTAACCTTTGTTACAGCCCAAATTTCATCGTACTTAAACAGGAAACTTATGACTACGTTTTCACTTCATCACATTACAACGTCATTGCTCGATATCGAATATCTGGAGTGGAACCCGCACGGTGATCAAACCGCTGTATTGGTCCATGGTTGGCCAGATTCGGTGAGAACGTGGTTTGCTGTAGCTCCCCGATTAGTCGCTGCGGGTTACCGAGTTTTGGCGCCGTCTGTGCGCGGCTATGGTGGCACGAGGTTTTTGTCAGCTGATACCCCGAGAAGTGGTCAGCTATCGGCATTAGGGCGCGATCTGATTGATTTCGTAGAGGCCATGCAATTAGATCAGCCACTATTGGTGGGACACGACTGGGGTGCTCGTGCCGTAGCGAATGCAGCCGGTATGCAGCCAGGCATAGGATCGCATCTGGTGATGCTTTCTGTTGGGTACGGCACCAATACGCTGAGTCAACCACTGAGTTTGCAGCAAGCGAAAAATTATTGGTATCACTGGTATATGAATACACCTATAGGAATGAAATCACTGGGAGCCGACAGAGCCGCATTTGCGCGCATCATGTGGGACACCTGGGCGCCACCAGGTTGGTTTGATGAGCAGGAGTTTGCAGCAACGGCTGAAGCATTCAAAAATGATGATTGGGTTGAGGTTGTGACTCACTCGTATCGGCATCGCTGGGGCCTGGTCGCTGGCGATCCTGCGTACAGCGCAGATGAAAAATTACTCTCCGATTTACCCGTGCTGGCGACTCCGACACTGGTGCTGCATGGCGATGCCGATGGTGTTAATCCCATACAGACTTCTGCTGACAAGGAGCGGTGGTTTACCGGGCGTTATCAGCGAACTGTGATGCAGGGAATAGGGCATTTCCCGCAGCGTGAGGCAGGGACCATAGTGGCCGAAGAGATACTCAGATTCTGTGCTTTGCCTGACTAAAAATTGACCAAAAGTGTCGGCAGAGTCATGTGTATTTGATAAAAAATTCACAGAATCGCAAGAATTTTTTCATTCAATTCGTATTTTTTCTGACTATTCAGTTGACGCCAGAGAAAAATATTGTCAGTATTTAGTGACAATTTGAAGTGTACATATCAAGTTACACCGATAGTTGGTCAAAGCCGCAATGAAAATATATTTTGAGTGCGGATCCAGTCGTAATCGATGTCTTTTTTTGGAGGTGTCACGATGTCTGACAAAGACAAAGTTTGGCCGACCGGTTTAACCGAGGCTGAATCAGAAGAGATACACCGTCATCTGATCCAAGGAACGCAGCTTTTTGGGATGATTGCAGCATTCGCCCATTTGCTCGCGTACATCTATTCACCCTGGCTACACTAACCCTAGGGGAGACTAGAAATGATCTATGGAAAAATGTGGTGCGTAGTTAAGCCATCGGTGGGAATTCCCATCATCATCGCTGCGGTCGCTATCGCGTCCTTTTCGGTGCATTTGGCGCTGACCCTCAATACCACGTGGGTCAAGAAATTCCTCAATGGCAGTGCTGCTCAGGTTTCGAGCATACAAACAGACGCGCCCCAAGTGGCGTCTCTGACATTGCAGGAAGCGGGACGAAAATAATTTTCATCCTTCGTGGTTTGGGACCCTGGGGTTCCGAACCACGGCACTTCCCGCAAACTAAAGCCTTGTTTGCCGGATAGCGAATTCATTTTATTGGTTGCGAGCGGCTAGTTAGCCAGTGCTTGCGCAAGCGCGCTAACGGCTCAGCCTGCCGTGGTAGCCAAGTAGCATGTGAACGCCATAACGAGGCATAGCTCACCGTTGGCGGATGTCGGTAATAATACGGTCTACCAAAAGTATCGTTATTAGCCAGTACTTTGCATGGATGGTGCTAAGTGTTTGGAATTAATACGATTAACAATGTAACGTAAAGATCGGGCAGCGCCGGATTAATTCACCAGAAACTCATCGGGAGAATCGCATGAAGACTTGGCAAATTTTGTTAGTAATTTGGGTAATGGGTGCTTGTTTCATGATGGCTAATCATTTCAATCGCCAAAACATAGAGCGCATGAAGAAAAACAACAACAAGTAGTCCAGTACTAGACCAAAAAAAACCGCAGCACACGCTGCGGTTTTTTTATCTGCGTCAGTTGTGTGGCTCAAAAGACAAGCCACAACTGCAGCGTAGTTTATTAGGTTTTACCATCAAGAATAATGATGTTGCCTTCCAGCTCGCCCCCTTTGCGTATTTCAAGATCGGCGTAGGCGATTGTGCCTCTGACAGTACCGGTCGATTCCACTAACAATGATGTTTTGGCTGTTATGGATTTTTCCATTAATCCGGCAACCTTTACATGATTGGCTACCGCATTGCCCGTGACTACGCCATTCGGAGTTACCGTGATTGCCTCGGCCGTTAGCTGGCCTTCTGCTTTACCGTCTACAAATGCCTCGCCAGGCACATGGAATACACCACTGATAGTTACGCCCTTACCTACCTGCAGGTTCCCAAAGTCTTGATCGACAGCCATGTTTAACTCCGTAAGATAAATACCAAAATCAAAAAAAAACCAGCCACGACTATAAGTGAATTTGCATTCAATGCTGCGGGTTTTTTAAACTAATTTCAAAGGCGGTAAGTTTTGGCATTTTATTTGTCAGAAAGATGTCAGCTTATGCACAACTAGAGTGCCTGTTACGGTTGGTGTTATTTTATTCTTAATGAAAAACCGCATAAACCACGTTCAGAATTATCTAGGGCTGTCAGTTGCGGGTTAAATTTCGGTTTACGAAAGATGATCGAAAGGTTCAATTGCCAATTTTTTGATGCAAAATAATGACTTTAAATAAGGATCGTGCGGATATATTATTTATGCTTGGATTGGCAAATCATGGGGACCTTAATCGGGATTCTGATTTTCGTAAATTATTAATGGTGGTGTTAGCGAAGCACTGATTAAATAAAAACCAGATAGTTCTCGCGTATTGGGCAGAAGCTAACTTCTTGACTTGTATGGACCCGCCAGGCACAGCTGAGCTGGCGCGCCATAAATCACACAATAAATCAGTATCTACTTAACTAGTCTTTAAAAACATACAGTTATGAAATCGATACAGCTAAAGATTTATAAAATTCTTGACGGCTCTGTACATGAGCGTGCGGCACGTTATTGCGAAGTATTTATAGCTGCCGTAGTTGTTTTAAATGTCGTGGCCATCATTCTTGAATCCGTTCATGAATTGCATGAAGCTTATGAAGTTTATTTTCACGCATTTGATGTGGTGAGCGTGATGATATTTTCGATAGAGTATGTATTGCGCGTATGGACATATGGCGTTAAATACACCAAAGAAGAGGGAGGAGCCTGGCGAGGCCGCAAGGAATACCTGTTTAGTTTTTACGGCCTGATCGATTTTTTTGGAACGCTGCCGTTCTATCTCCAATTATTGTTCCCTGGGCTGGATTTACGCTTTTTACGCTTGTTCCGGTTACTGCGAATTTTCAAGCTCTCTCGCTATAACAGCGCTTTATCAGATTTGGCTGAAGCAGTAAGAACCGAGCGTGACTCTTTCGCCTCAGCGATGTTTTTACTTTTGATTTCATGCCTGCTGTGCTCATCATTGATTTACATCGCCGAAGGACACTTGCAGCCCGATGTGTTTCCATCGATTCCAGCCACCATGAAATGGTATTTGCTGACCATTATTTCTGGTTGGGGCAATGTCGATCCGGTATCCATGGTTGGCGTCGTGCTGGTAGTGCTGACCCAGGTACTGGGTATCGCATTAGCGGCTATTTTGACTGGTGTTGTTGCTACGGCATACACCACACAGGTTTGCACGGCCGCCACCGGCAACACATTCACCACG
>CAYUDI010000103.1:397-3051 GCA_964443585.1 uncultured Bifidobacterium sp. | reverse complement strand
TTCGAGATACAAATACGCGAAGTGCTGGAAGATGGAATCGTCACGGAAGAAGAGCGGTTGAAGCTGGAAGAACTCAAAGCCAAGCTAGGCATGAGTGATGAAAAAGTCGAAGCAATCGCTCGTCAGGTGCGTGAGGAAAAAGGCCTCAAATAACACAAAGTAGATCTTTAATTTTCTTTCTTAATCACGCTGTTTTTCCAAAGTTATTATGGTTTGTACTTTCTGAAAACGCTGAGCGTTATTTTCTTGAGCTAACCAACTACAGGTCTTGCCCGTATCGTTTTCATTACGCGGTAACGCGAGTTGAAATTTTTGGCTAACTACGGCGGGTAATTCTTGCGCAAATCGTTGCTGCAGAAACTTTAGCCCCGCTTTAAATTCATTGCCGCGTTTTACGCTCAAGGCCCTTTCCACTACATTCAGACACTGCAGCATTACGGGTACCTGCAGCTCGGGACAGTGATTTTGTTTAAGGTAGTACATCTCGCTGCAGAGTTGAGCATAGCTTCCGGCTAGCTTACCCAATTCATCTTCGCGCGATATCCCACCACCACAGTTAGCCAGGCACAGCACCAGCGTCATTAAGGGTTCCATAGTCGCTTTCAGATAAATATACTCAACCGATATTAGTCAATGTAAAGCGAGTGTGGACTTGGTTCAAGTGATATCGATCATGTTAGTAAATACCAAACATGGCGGATTCATTTGGCTGGTCTTAGCCTGTTAATAAGTACGGGTTTAAATCGACTGCATTGACGGTAATCTGCCTAGCCTCTATGGTGAACCCTGACATTCATACACAAACTATATCAAGGAGAAATAATGAACAACGACGCTTTCGTAAAAGGCTTAGCAACTCGGCGTGCAGTTTTGGGTGCAGATTATGTTGATAATTCCATCAAAAATGCTGACGATTTCAATCTGCCCATGCAGGAATTGGTCACAGAGTACTGCTGGAATGAAGTCTGGAATCGTCCTGGCCTAGACCGCAAAACGCGCAGCATGCTCAATCTCGCGATGCTGACAGCATTGAATCGTCCGCATGAGTTAAAGCTCCATGTGCGCGGCGCAATCAACAATGGTGTCACCAAAGAAGAAATAAAAGAAGTGCTGCTGCAGACGGCTATTTATTGCGGCGTACCCGCAGCAATAGACAGCTTTCGCAATGCAAAAGAAGTTTTGAAAGAGATGGGGATATAAACGTGGGGCTAACAACGATCGCTTTTATTGGTCTGGGCCAGATGGGAGCGCCCATGGCTCACAACCTGCTCAAAGCAGGGTATACGGTACATGGGTACGACAGAGTTGCGCAAGCGGCAGATCAATTTGCAGATCATGCTCAATTTCATTTTGCAGCATCTGCATCAGCGACGTTAACTAACGCCGATCTGGTCGTACTTATGCTGCCTGATAGTGCCATTGTTGATAAATTGCTGTGGGAAGGTGATGAAGCGCTTGCACATAACCTCAAGGCAGGTTCACTGATTATTGATATGGGTTCGTCCGACCCCATGCATACCCGTCAGAACGCTGAAAAATTATCGCAGCTCGACGTAGGCTTCATCGATGCTCCGGTATCGGGAGGAGTTAAACGAGCTGTTGCGGGAACCTTGGCCATCATGACAGGTGGTGATAGCTCAGTGGTTGAGCGCGCTTATCCTGTGTTGCAAGCCTTGGGTAACACACTCACGCATGTAGGTCAGGCAGGTGCAGGTCATGCGGTTAAAGCACTCAATAATTACGTATCAGCGGCAGGCTTGCTGGCAGTAAGTGAATCATTATCAGCAGCGATAAAATTTGGGATAGATCCGCACTTGGCTAATCAAGTATTCAATGCGTCAACCGGAAAAAACAACACCACTGAAAACAAAGTCGAAGCCTTCATGTTGTCAGAGGCATTTAACTCAGGATTTTCGCTGGCCTTGATGAAAAAAGATTTAGAAACCGCTCATCGCTTTATAGAACAAGTCGATGGTAAAGCAGGATTTTCTAGTGACTGTCTTAAAGTCTGGCAAGCCGCTGACAAGTCACTGGGTAAAGGAGCGGATCACACGGAGATGTATCGTTTCATCAAGGACTGAGATGTCCTGAACGATACCGTTACATAACGGCACCTACCTGCCAGGGTACGAATTCACTTTGTCCGTACCCGTGCTGTTCACTCTTGCTAGCCTGACCTGATGCAGTGGCAATGAGCAGTTTAAAAATGTGATCGCCCATGGTTTGTAACGAGCTGGTGCCATCGATAATTTCACCACAGTTAATATCGATATCATCTTGCTGTCGTTGCCACAGAGCCGAGTTGGTTGACAGTTTGAGTGAAGGAGAGGGCGCGCAACCATAAGCGCTACCGCGACCAGTCGTAAAGCAAATCAAATTGGCGCCACCCGCCACTTGTCCGGTAGCACTCACAGGATCGTAACCGGGCGTATCCATGTAGACAAAACCGTGCTCAGTCACCGGTTCGGCATATTCATACACCGCGCGCAGATTGCTGGTGCCTCCTTTGGCGACAGCACCTAAGGATTTTTCCAAAATGGTTGTTAGGCCACCGGCCTTGTTACCCGGTGAAGGATTATTGTCCATCTCGCCTTCATTGATGCTGGTGTAATGTTCCCACCAATGGATGCGATGTACTAGTTTTTCGCCAACAT
>CAYUDI010000103.1:0-371 GCA_964443585.1 uncultured Bifidobacterium sp. | reverse complement strand
CAACCGCTACCCCTAGCGCAGGATTGGCACTGATACCCGAATAGCCATCCGATCCACCGCACTGCAAACCCACCGTCAGATGAGATACATCGCATGCCACACGCGAGCAGTCATTGGCAATTGGTAGCATGTCATTAATGATGGCAATACCTTTGGCAATCGTTTTAGCCGTACCACCCGTGTCTTGAATGTTAAATGTGCGTAGTAGTGGGCCTTCATCAAGATGACTGTGATCCAGCCAGGCCGCTAATTGATTGGTTTCACATCCCAAACCAACTACCAATACGCCTGCGAAATTCACATGCGTGGCATAACCGGCTAAGGTACGTCGGAGTAGCTTCATACCTAGTCCGTTGTGATCCATGCCGCAG
>CAYUDI010000102.1:0-9159 GCA_964443585.1 uncultured Bifidobacterium sp. | reverse complement strand
AAAGGTACGCGACGTCGCCCAGCATTTGTGGATGTGAAAGTAAAATCATTAAGCCAGCTGGCGCGGCAACGTCGCATGCTGGGTTCGGCGTAAGCTGGCCGATTGCTTTTGCAGGCCGGATCCGAGTCTGAGTTACATTACGATCAAAGCAAGCCAGCAAAAAAAACTGCTTCATCGTTATCATCGATTGCTCGACTAAAAATAACCATCATGGCCACTACTAAACCGGGTGAACGTAAGCTGCAGATCCTTCAGGCGCTGGCAGCAATGCTTCAAAATCCCAGAAGCGAGAAAATCACAACCGCGGCGCTGGCGGCTCGATTAGACGTCTCTGAAGCAGCGCTCTATCGGCATTTCGCCAGCAAAGCCCAGATGTATGAAGGTTTGATTGAATTCATAGAAACCAGTATCTTCACGCTCATCAATCAGATTACTCAGAACGAGGAAGCAGGACAAATCCAGGTCGCTAACATTGCCGGGATACTGCTCGATTTTGCTGAGCAAAATCCGGGTATGACCAAGGTTTTGATTGGTGATGCGCTAGTCAATGAAGATGAGCGTCTCCAGCATCGCATGAATCAATTTGTTGAGCGAGTCGAATTAGGGCTTAGACAGTCATGGAAGCTGGCCGCGAGCCAGGGCATCATTTCAGAGGCACAGGCAGGTGTTCGAGCCAGTCTGATGATGGCCTTTGTACTCGGTCGTTGGCATCGATTCGCCAAGAGTGGTTTTCAGCTCAAGCCCTCAGAGGATCTTGATCTGATGTTGGATTTACTGATTGCCTAGGCGGACGTTCCACAGACAGCGCAATCATCATTGCGCTTAGTGCGTATACTCGTCCACTCCATAGTTCTGGCGTCGAGCAACAACAAGCGATTTGCAAGCGACTCGCCAATTTCACCTACCAGCTTGAGTGCTTCGGCTGCCTGCACAGTGCCTATGATGCCGACCAATGGTGCAAATACGCCCATAGTTGAGCATTGTTCTTCTTCAAAGTGCTGATCGGGTGCAAACAAACAGGCATAGCATGCCGAAGTACCCAAGCGTGAGTCGAATACCGATACCTGCCCGTCCATGCGTATGGCGGCACCCGAGACCAACGGTACATGCGCAGCAACGCAAGCACGATTGATCATGTGACGAGTTGCAAAATTATCGGTACAGTCTAAAACGACATTTGCAGTAGGCACTAGAGTCGACAGCAGCGCATCATCGGCCTTGTGGCAAATGGTCACGACCTCAGTATCCGGATTGATCTCTGCGAGCATCTGTTTTGCAGATTCTGCTTTGTGCTGACCAACCCGTGATGTCGTGTGTACGATTTGTCGTTGCAGGTTAGTCAGATCAACCACGTCATGATCGATGATAGTGATCTTACCGATTCCGGCAGATGCCAGATACAGTGCTACCGGCGAGCCCAGACCTCCCGCACCTATGATCACCACATGCGCAGCCAGCAGCTTGTTTTGGCCCTCGATACCTATCTCATCGAGTAGCAGGTGGCGCGAATAGCGCAGCAGTTGTTGATCGTTCATCAGGCTAGGAATGAAAACGGCCGCATCGCTGCGGCCGGTAAAGTCGTGATATGAAAATTACTTCTTGTCGTTTGCGTCTGAATTGTTGATGGTCGTTTCTTTCTTATTTTCGACCTTCGCTGATTTGGACAACTGTACTGACTGGCCTTTCAGGTGATTCAGCGCTTGGGCTAACTGGAAATCTTCTTTGCTACCAAATTCCAGCGGCTTGCGTTTTTTGTCTGCTGCAGCAAGACGCTTTTGTTCTTCGAGTTCATCGACAACGTTAGCGCCTGCGCCGGCTTCTTTGTCTTTGTCATTCGACAAATGCTTTTGCAGATCAGCTTCTCTGAGGCGCAATCCGTTCATGCCATCGCCATCAGCGTACTCATCAACCAGCAAATCTGGCACGATACCTTTGGCTTGAATCGAGCGACCATTCGGAGTGTAGTAGCGCGCGGTTGTTAATTTAACAGCCGTATCCGCAGACAATTGACGTATGGTTTGAACAGATCCTTTACCAAATGTCTGAGTACCCATAATCGTAGCGCGCTTGTAATCTTGCAGTGCGCCGGCGACGATTTCAGATGCTGATGCAGAGCCTGAATTGACTAACACGACCATCTTGATTTTTTTAGCTGCCTCAGGGATGCGCGAGAGCGGATCGCCACCAACACGAGTTGCGTAATATTCGCGACGCGCAAAGTAGGTGGCTTTTGAATCTGGCAGCTGACCATTGGTTGATACCACCGGCACATCTTTTGGCAAGAAAGCAGCGGATACGCCAATCGCACCCGGGAGCACGCCGCCGGGATCGTTACGCAGATCGAGTACCAATCCCTTCATCTGTGGATCTTGCTGAAAAAGAGTAGTGATCTTTTTTGCTAAATCATCGACTGTAGGTTCTTGAAATTGCGACACGCGTATCCAGCCATATCCGGGCTCTATAATTTTGCCCTTGACGCTTTGAACACGAATTTCCTGACGCATGATCGTAATGAGCAAAGGCTTATCTTCTTCCTTGCGTGCGACAGTCAACGTGATTTTGGTATTGGGTTCACCGCGCATGCGCTTTACGGCTTCGTCTAGCGTCATACCTTTTACAGGTGTGCTGTCCAAGCGAGTAATCAGATCGCCTGCTTTCAAACCAGCTTTGTAGGCGGGAGAGTCTTCAATTGGCGAGATCACTTTGACGTAACCGTCTTCCATACCGACTTCAATACCCAAGCCTACAAACTTACCTTGCGTACCTTCACGTAATTCTTTGAATGCTTTTTTATCGAGATAAGCCGAGTGTGGATCTAGCGAGGCCACCATGCCCGAAATAGCTTCGGTCAATAATTTTTTATCTTCGACGGGTTCGACATAATCGGATTTGATTAATCCAAACACATCGGCCAGTTGCCGAAGTTCCTCGATAGGTAAGGGAGTCCCTGCATTACGCTGGGCTAAAGCGTCGAACTGCATGGAGCCAGCAATGCCTGCAATTAGGCCTAGCCCTATAAGTCCGATATTTTTCATTCTGCTTGCCATGTCTCACCTGTTCATCCAAAGAGACGGATCAATCGCCCGTCCCTGATACCGCATTTCAAAGTATAAACCTGATTGTTCATTGCCGCCGCTATTACCTACAGTAGCAATAATGTCCCCTGCCCTGAGTTTGTCACCTGGTCGTTTGAGTAGAGATTGATTGTTGCCATAAATAGTCATGTACTGGCCACCGTGGTCGACCACCAGCAGGTTGCCAAAGCCTCGCAGCCAGTCAGCAAAAATCACTTCGCCCTTCTCCACGGCCTTCACTTCTGCGCCTTCGGCCGCCTTGATAAACAGCCCCTTCCAATTCGGGCCGTCGGCTCTGCGCGCGCCAAAACCAGCCACCAGCTCGCCTTTAACGGGTAGCTTGAGTTTGCCCTTCATGCTGGCAAAGCCACTGGCGTCCATTGCTGGCACCTGGTCTGGCTCGGGATCAGCTTTGTTGGTTGCCCGTGCAGGAGTGTTATCCGACTTTGCTGCAGACTTTTCCGCAGCGCGAGTTTTGGCCTGCTTTTGCTCGGCTTTGGCGCGCGCACGGCGCTTCGCTTCTTCTTCCTCGGCTTTGCGTTGTTGAGCAATGAGTACGGTAAGTTTTTCCAGCAGCGACGAAAGTCTTTCTTCATCGCGTGCCAAATTACCCGCTTGCTTGCGCTGTGCGCTGAGCTGAGTCGATAGCTGAGTAAGCAGCGTTTTACGCTTGTTTTTCTCTTTTTCGAGTAAGGCTTTTTGTTCTCGCTGTTCGTCAGCAATCTCTTGCAGCGTATTGCGCGCTTCTTCTGCATCCTGTTTGTTTGCTTCAACCGCCGCCAGATTTAGCTTGAGTACTTCAATTGCTTTGGTTTGTTCGGCCGAGACGTAGCCAAGGTAGCGTAGTTCGCGCGCTATGCGATTAGGATTGTCTCCTGATAAAAGTAGACGCAGCCTGTCATCTTGATCACTGACATACTGCCCGCGTAGTATCTTCTCTAGCCGCTTACGTTGCTGATCAACCTCGGCCTCCAGCGTTTCCTGACTTACAGACAATTTTTCAAGCCGTTTTTTTGTTCTCTCTTGTTCTGCGGCTAGTTCGCGCAAGTTCCGGTTCGCATTGGATATCGCTGCTTCAGACGTCGCCAGTGCATCGGCGGCATGTCCGCGTGCTTTTTCTGTTCGACCGATGTCTTCCTTCAGAGTAGCAAGTTTCTTACGAAGTTCCGCGCGCTCTTCTTCTGCCGCTTCTTTTTGTCGGCTGCGCTCTAAGGATTTAACCGAGGGCTCGGCCAAAGCGGAGGAAGCAGCGAGCGTGGCTGCAAGCCATAACGATAGCGTCTTACGGGTCAATGACATTCGTTAGCTGGATTTACCCTGATTGGCGACAGCTTGCATCGCTGCCGCGATAGCAGAAGGATCGCCGAGGTAGTAGCTCTTAATAGGGCGCAGTTCTGCATCAAGCTCGTAGACCAGCGGCTGACCGTTGGGTATGTTTAGTCCAACGATGTCTTGGTCGCTGATATTGTCGAGATACTTGATCAGGGCGCGAAGGCTGTTGCCATGGGCCGATATCAGTATGCGCTTGCCACTAAGGATTGCGGGAGCTATCGTCTCCGTCCAGTAGGGCATAACCCTGGAAACCGTATCTTTTAGACATTCTGTGAGCGGTAGCTGTTCGGGCTTTAACCCCGCATAGCGCGGATCATTAAATGAGGTGCGCATATCGGTGGGATCAAGCGGCATAGGCGGAATATCGTAGCTACGACGCCAGATCAAAACCTGTTCTTCGCCATACTGCGCAGCTGTTTCTGTCTTATTGAGACCTTGCAGAGCGCCATAATGCCGTTCATTCAGGCGCCAGCTGTGCACTATGGGTAGCCACATTAGATCCATCTCGTCGAGGGTAATCCACAGGGTGCGAATAGCACGGCGCAGTACCGAGGTATAAGTCAGGTCAAAGCTCAGCCCGGCTTCTGTGAGCAATCGGCCGGCATGGCGCGCTTCTTCTACGCCCCTCTCGGTAAGGTCAACATCAGTCCAGCCAGTGAAGCGATTTTCGCGGTTCCAGGTGGATTCACCATGGCGCATGAAGACTATCTTGTACATTAGAGGCTAACAATTTACGGAGTGGAGAAACGGAATAAACGCTGTGCTGAATTATTTCAGCCTTCTATTTTATAATGGCGCGCTTGAAGCATACGTTGGGATTCTCGTGAAATTCTTGATTGACAATATCTGGCTCATTTTGTTGGCCCTAGTATCTGGTGGCGCGCTGGCCTGGCCCAGCCTTACTCGCGGCAAGCACTCTTTATCTACACTACAGGCGATACAGCTGCTCAATAAGAGCAAGGTATCGATCGTCGATGTACGCAAACCTGATGAATTCAATGCAGGTCACCTTAGGAATTCGAAAAACATTCCTGTCGATGATCTCAGCCGACGAGTAGGCGAGCTCGACAAATCACAGGCAGTACTTCTGGTTTGTCAGAGTGGCGTTCGCGCATCACGTGCGGCGGAATTGAGCACGTCTACGTACTCGATGGTGGATACACGGAATGGCGATCCCAGGGATTACCCGTCGCTAACTGAACTAATAAAAGGAGTATCTGGCCATGGCCACACGAGTCGTGATGTATAGCACGGGAGTTTGTCCTTACTGCAATATGGCGGAACGTTTATTAAAAGCCAAGGGTATAGACGAGATAGAAAAAATCCGTATTGATCTTGATCCGGTGCAGCGAGCCGAGATGATGGAAAAAACCGGGCGTCGTACTGTTCCTCAGATTTACATCGGCGAAACCCATGTTGGGGGTTTTGATGATCTTTCCGCACTCGACCGCGAGGGCAAGCTAGATTCTTTACTGCAGGGTTAATCTCTCTCAGCTACGTACTCATTTAATTGAAAGCTATTTATGTCTGAACAAAACCAAGCTACCGATCAGCAGCCCATCTTCAACATCCAGCGCGTGTATCTGAAAGATATGTCGCTAGAGCAGCCAAACTCACCGGCGATTTTTCTCGAGCAGGAAGGCCCCAACATCGAAGTGGCGATCGACATTAACTCTGAAAGCCTGGCTGAATCCATTTACGAAGCGACCATTACGATTACTGTTACTGCAAAAATCAAAGATAAAACAGCGTTTTTAGTCGAAGGCAAACAAGCCGGTATTTTTGAAGTGCGCAATGTTCCAGAAGATCAGATTGAGCCATTGCTAGGCATTGCCTGCCCTAATATTCTCTATCCTTATTTGCGCGCCAATATCGCAGACATGGTCACCAGAGCAGGATTCCCGCCGATCCATCTCAACGAAATTAATTTCGAAGCTTTTTATCAGCAGCGCAAACAGGCGATTGCTGAAGCAGCAGCGGCCAAGCACTAATACCTATGCGGCCTGTTTTCCGATGTGATTTTTTTGTCGCCTTCAGCCTGCTGGGTTGGGTGCTGTCGAGTGGTTACGCCATGGCGGCAGATTTCAAATCGGTAGGGCCCGGGCCAGCTGTCATGTACGATGCGCCGGCGCAAAAATCACGCAAGTTATATATAGCTCCCGCTGGCATGCCAGTAGAAATTGTGTTTGCCAATGGCGATTGGGTGCGAGTGCGTGATGCTGCGGGTGATCTAAGCTGGATGGAAAGTCGTTCACTATCGCCACAGCGCACAGTCGTTGTTGAAGTCACTCAGGCCAGTGTGCGAGCTACTGCCATTGATACGGCTCCGGTTGTATTTAATGCTGCCAAAGGTGTTGTATTAGAACTAGCCGAACCCCCCGCTTCAGGTTGGATTAAAGTCAAACACCGAGACGGTGATTCTGGCTATCTCAAATCGATCGAAGTCTGGGGCGAATAAACCTCTTTAATTCAGTATGAATATCACCGTCCTTGGTGCGGGTGCCTGGGGTACAGCACTCGCTGCAACACTGGCACAACGTCACCAGGTACTGCTGTGGAGTCGAGATGCTTCTTTACTCCAGACCATGGCAGCGACCCGCGAAAATCCACGCTATTTGCCAGCTAGTCGTTTACCGCCATCATTACAATTCAATGCTAATTTCTCTTACGCAGTAGACCACGCCAAAGACGGTTTATTGATCGTAGCGACTCCCGTGTCCGGATTGCGCCCCATCGCCAATGAGCTGCACGCATTCGCTATCGATAATTTGGTTTGGTTGTGCAAGGGTTTTGAAGAAGGCACTGGGCTATTGCCTCATCAGGTAGTACACCAGGTGCTTAATCACGATCTGCCCACGGGTGTAGTGTCTGGCCCATCCTTTGCGTTAGAAGTAGCGCGCGGTTTGCCATGTGCGCTGACGATAGCTTCACACAGCAGTCCATTGTGCGCGCGTGTTGTATCAGCCTTGCATAGTGGCAGCATGCGTGTGTATTCCACCGATGACGTCATTGGTGTTGAAGTCGGTGGTGCAGTCAAAAATATTTTAGCCATTGCCACCGGCATAGCCGATGGATTGGGCTTGGGGTTGAATGCGCGCGCTGCATTGATTACCCGAGGCCTGGCTGAAATTACTCGCTTGGGTGTTGCTTTAGGTGGGCGCAGTGAAACCTTTATGGGGCTGACAGGCCTGGGTGATTTGATACTCACGTGTACGGGTGATTTATCACGTAATCGGCAAGTCGGTTTAGGCTTAGCTGCCGGCAAATCGCTGCCAGACATCATTATTGAATTAGGGCACGTGGCAGAAGGCGTGCGATGTGTGCAAGCCGTACGTACCATTGCAAGCCAACACCAAATCGACATGCCGATCGTAGACGCGGTTGCGCGCGTAGTGTTCGATTCGGAAGCGCCATCACGAGTAATACAACAACTACTCTCCCGCGAAGCCAAGCTAGAAAATTAGGTCATTTGTTGTTTCTAACTGAAGGTAATTAGTACATCGATTGCCGGAACTGTGGAATGGATAACGCTACTGATTCTTTAACGCATGTTAAGGGGTGTCAGTCATGAAGCGAACATTAAGCTCAGAACAATTACCCAAATCAACCGAGTTGTCACATGGCTCAAATACCCCCGCAGAACTTCCTGCCAAGCAGGCTCAATCTGAACCCGTGCTGTCTAATCGCGCAGAAACTAATACACCAATGGAAATTGTCGGTGAACCAAATAAGTCACTCACTCCAACAGGTGAGCATTCAGAACCAGAAACGAGCAATCGTTCTACCAGCGCAAGCTCATCAACTGCTTCAAATAATTTATTAAGTACACTAAATGAAGCGGCTTGGTCGGGAAATGTTGAGTCTCAGTCCCACCTTGGGAAGCGCTACCTCATTGGAGATGGTGTTGAGGCAAGTAAAGAACAAGCCCATATGTGGTTTCGCATGGCGGCCATGCAAGGCCATCTAGCTGCTCAGGTTAAGGTTGGAGAAATGTATTACAAAGGGGAGGGTGTTGCAGTCGATATGCGAAAAGCTTTCGAGTGGTATCAGACGGCGGCGGATCGAGGTGATGCAGGTTCTCAGTTTAATCTGGCGGTAATGTATTACAAAGGCGAGGGTGCTGTGGAAAATAAAGAAAAAGCCTTTGCATATTTTCTCAAGGCGGCCGAGCAAGGTTTTGTAGCTGCTCAGTACAGTGTGGGAATGGCGTACTACAGGGGTGAGGGTGTTGAAAAAAATAAAAAAAATGCCTTTACGTGGCTTCAAAAAGTGGCCGAACTAAATCGTTCAAGTATAGAATTCAATACAAAACTAATGTATGAATATGGCGCAGGTATAGACATAGATGAGGAACGCGCATTTACATGGTTTCACCGTACGGCAAAGCAAGGTATTGTCGTTGCGCAGTTTAATTTGGGAGTAATGTGCGCAAGTGGTGAAGGTGTTGAGGTAGATGATAAAAAAGCTTTATTCTGGACCAGAAGGGCTGCAGACGAAGGTCATCCACAAGCCCAGTTTAATTTGGGAGTAATGTATAGCAATGGAGAAGGTGTTGAGAAAAGTGAAGAAAAAGCCTTCAAGTACTTTCTCAAGGCAGCTCAGCAAGGTCATCACAAAGCGCAGCGACTCGTGAGCGAATGCTTACAAAAGGGTATAGGAGTAGTTAAGGATTTACCGCTGGCGGCCTACTGGCTATTGAAATGAGCCTGTAAATAAAATTGTGTAAGTGCCGACGGCCTATTAACCTCTCACT
>CAYUDI010000101.1:2900-9183 GCA_964443585.1 uncultured Bifidobacterium sp. | reverse complement strand
CTGTATGTGATGAGCTTTCTCTCAACCCTCGCCGGGCAAAATGCGCCGCTCACTTTACTGCATTTAAATCGGGACAAAATGAAATTCTGCGTCTAGCCGGATAACATCCCGAATATGTAATAACGCAACTCAAAAACTGCAAGGCACGTGAGCGCATGAAAGACGCTGGTAATATGATCAGCTTGACGCCAAACTTTTTTAAAGAAGGCTACACAAATCTTTTCACTGGGTTAACTCACTCTAGTAATCCGTCTGCTCAATTTTTACACTGGCGTGTGCCAGTTTTTTACTAAGGAGTGTCGTAATGTATGTTGAGTTGCTTCTCGATCCTCAAGTGTGGGCTGCGTTTCTTACCCTGACTGCACTGGAGCTGGTACTTGGAATTGATAATGTCATTTTTATCTCCATCCTAGTTGAGAAGCTTCCAGCAGAAAAACGAGAACTTGCACGTCGCATCGGTTTGTTTGCGGCCTTGTTCATGCGTATCGGCTTGTTATTAATGCTGTCTTGGTTAGTCGGCTTGACCGAACCCATCATCTCAGTGGCAAATACTGATTTTTCTGGGCGCGATCTGGTGCTCTTATTCGGTGGGCTTTTCCTACTTTGGAAAAGCGTAGGCGAGATTCATGAAACCATGGAGGGCGCGCACGATGGTGCGGGTCGGCCGGTAACGTACAGCTTTGGCGTTGTCATTCTTCAAATCATGTTGATTGATATCGTCTTCTCACTTGACTCCATCATCACTGCTATTGGTATGGTCGAGCAAATCAGCGTGATGGTCGCCGCCGTGATGGTTTCCGTGGGTTTGATGATGGTATTTGCAAGAACCATAGGAGAATTTGTCTCTGCTCACCCCACCATCAAAATGCTGGCACTGGCGTTTTTAGTAGTGATTGGTGTTGTGCTGATTGCTGAGGGTTTGGGGCACCACGTACCTAAAGGATATATCTATAGCGCGATGGTATTTTCAGTCGCGGTGGAAATGCTCAATCTGCGTATGCGCAAACGATCAACCAGACCCGTGGATCTGATTGCCTCTATTGCACTACCTGACAAAGAGGATAAGAAATAACGCGTTGAAAATAGGTGTTAAACCAGTTCCGCTTGGGTTAGCTCAGATTTTATATACGCGTAAAACACCGGCGCGGCTATAACTCCGGCTACCCCAAACAACGATTCCATCAACAGCATGGCTGAGAGTATTTCCCAGGCGCGGGCATTGATTTTAGTGCCGACAATTTTTGCGTTAAGAAAATACTCCAACTTATGCACAGTCACCAAAAAAACCAAGGCTAATCCCGCTGTGGATATCGAGTGAGACAAGCTGATAACAACGATAGCCGTATTCGAAATCAGGTTACCTATGACGGGCAACAGTCCCGCCACGAAAGTAATCAATATCAGCGTTTTGACAAATGGCAGGTGTATGCCCGCCAGAGGCAAAATCACCGATAAAAATACACCAGTCAACAACGCGTTAATGGCTGCAATCTGAACCTGTGCGAATACAATTTGCCGAAATGCCAGATGAAGGTTGACCACACGCTGGTGCAAAGCAGATGCCAACGGTAAAAAATGATGTATCTGTGTTGTGTCATACAACGCGGCCATTGCACCGATCACCATGCCAATAATAAGGTGAGCAATCGTTCGGCCTGTTTGCTCACCAATATGTTTAGCCTGACCTGCATGCTCACGCATCCATGACGTTAGTGTTTGTTGTAACGCCTCTGCACTCTCTGGCAGATAGTCTGCTAACCACGCTGGAATTTGATGACGCGAGAGTTCTATCAGATCAGCCATTTTCTTTAACAACACCGGATAACTGCCATCATCCGAAAGAAAAAATGCCAAGGGCATCCAAACACCCATAGTCAACAATAAAACGATGACCGATCCAAGCGCCGCAACGGAAATTAATCGCGCTCTTTGATTGCTCATACGGGAGCTTAGTGCAGGTGCAATCAGATGCACCAGCGCGTACACCAGCAACCCCGAATACAGCGAAGCCAACAAGCCCGCCTGTAGTATCAATAGCAACGCGGCTCCGGCCAGCAAATACGAAGCCACTTGCGGGAAATTATATTTTTGTGGGGCTGACATGCATACGTTCAAAAAGAGGGGATTATTACGACAACAAAAAAACCGCTCACAGTTTCCTGCGAGCGGCTATTTAGAGAAGGCCAGTCATGGTGGGCACGAACTGGCCACCCTAACTGTTTAGTTCTGCTGCAGACCTGCTAACAGCCAGCCGCCCTGACCGGAGACCGGCTTAGACAGCACCCACGTTTCATTAAATGCTTCCGGCGCTGCATTTTCCTCTTCACGCACCGTACCGTGAAAACGAACGCTGGCTATATATTCCTCTGAGGTGGTTTCTATACCAAGCAATTCAGCTTCCAGTGCAACGACGTCCGTATGATTCTTTGACGAGCCTCGCTCGGTCAACTGCATCTTCAGTTCTGCAAACATCTCTGGAGTGGTGAACTCACGGATGTCTTGTGCATCACCTTTATCCCACGCTGCTTGCATACGTAAAAAATTAGTTTTTGCGCTGCGCAAGAAACCTGCAGAGTCAAAACCCTGAGGAAGAGTAGGAGCCTGACTAGTTTCCCAAGAAGCCGATCCTGATGCCGTAGATGAATGATCCAAGTTAGAACCGATATCAGGGGTTGCCACACGCTGGGCAGGTTGATCTGTATATCCAGTCGCATAGGAAGGTTGCGGACCAGCGGCGGCTGACCTGCGAGCCAACAGACGCACGATAAAAAATATAGCCAGACCAATCAAAGCAATCATTAAAAAGCTGCTCATCATGTTGCCTAGCTCAGCGCCCATACCAAAATGGGACAGCAATGCTCCTATACCTAGTCCCAGTAATGCGCCGCCGACTATGCCTCTCCAGGGACTTGCCGGTGCTGGGGCAGCTGGCGCTGCCGGACGAGGTGTAGCCTGCTGACCCGCATTTTGCATAGGTGCAGGCCGGGCGGGACTTGGTGAAGATTTTCCAAATGAACCTCCGCCACCCAGACGTTTTGCTTCCACGCTGGTGATACCGCTAGTCATACCCATCATCACTATCATCAATGCTACCCAAAGCTTCTTCATGGTTCCTCCAAAAAACACGCCTGCGGAAAAAAACCGCGTAACACACTAACGTCAGCACGCATTCTATATGACGCCAATTCCCGCTCTTACCAGGCCACAAAGACAAAAACTATTATTTTTTTAAGGTCAATAGCCCCTAGCTATTTGATTGATAAAAACTATCAAATATACGAATCGATTGCCTAAGCCTATTATTCGCTTCGTTGCCACACATCGTACAACCCAACTAACGGAGCTAAGTCCATGTCTTTAATTAACAGCACTATCAAATCATTCAAAACTACCGCCCTTCACGATGGGAAGTTTGTTCCCGTGAGTGAGGCCAACCTCAAAGGTCAGTGGTCAGTGGTGTTTTTCTACCCAGCGGATTTCACTTTTGTATGCCCAACCGAGTTAGGTGATCTGGCCGACAACTACGACACATTTAAAGCTCTGGGCGTAGAAATTTACAGCGTGTCGACGGATACCCATTTCGCTCACAAAGCCTGGCATGACAGCTCGGACACAATAAACAAAATTCGCTACCCGATGTTGGGCGACCCAACCGGTGCACTTGCACGCAATTTCGACGTGATGGTCGAAGAAAGTGGTTTAGCTTTGCGCGGCACGTTTGTTATCAACCCCGAAGGCCAAATCAAGATTGCAGAAATTCATGACGATGGTATAGGCCGTGACGCCAAAGAATTACTGCGCAAAGTACAAGCGGCGCAGTATGTCGCCGCACATCCGGGTCAGGTATGTCCTGCCAAATGGACACCAGGCGCAGAAACACTTGCACCATCACTCGATTTAGTTGGAAAAATCTAATCGATCTAGATTCACTATTGATACAACCGAGGCCACCATGCTAGATGCTGCAATTAAAACCCAGTTACAAACCTACCTCGACAAAATTACCCATGATGTCGAGATCATCGCCTCACTAGACGACAGCGACAAATCGCAAGAAATGCGCGCAATGCTGGAAGAAATCGTTGAGCTCTCTCCGCGTCTGTCACTAGCAGAGCGTCATGATGACAACGAGCGCAAACCATCGTTTGCACTCAACCGCGTTGGTGCTAACTCGGGCGTACGATTTGCTGGCATACCTTTGGGGCACGAGTTCACATCGCTCGTACTAGCACTGCTGCATGTGGGTGGCCATCCCCCGAAAGCAAGTGATGAAACTCTCGAACAGATACGTCAGTTAAAAGGGGAGTATCTGTTCGAGACGTATATTTCGCTCTCTTGCCAAAATTGTCCCGAGGTAGTTCAGGCTTTCAATCTGATGGCGGCGATTAATCCGGGAATACGTCATGTGATGATCGATGGGGCATTGTTTCAAGATGAAATAAAAAGTCGCCAGATCATGGCTGTGCCTTCGGTTTTTCTCAATGGTGAACTTTTTGATCAAGGGCGAATGACGCTGGACGAAATTTTAGCGAAATTAGACACAGGCGCACTAGCACGCACAGCAGAAAAAATTACCGCTAAAGAAGTGTTCGATATGCTGATCGTGGGTGGAGGCCCAGCGGGTGCTTCGGCAGCAATTTATTCAGCTCGCAAGGGACTACGCACAGGTATCGTAGCCCAACGTTTTGGTGGTCAAGTGCTTGATACATTAGGCATAGAAAACTTTATTTCAGTAAAAGAAACCGAAGGCCCTAAATTAGTGGCTGCGCTTGAACAGCACGTGATGTCTTATGATGTGGATGTCATGAATCTGCAGCGCGCAACATCGCTCATTCCTGGTGAACTGATAGAAATTCAACTTGAAAGCGGTGCCAGCGTCAAAGCGAAATCCGTCATTATTGCGACCGGTGCACGCTGGCGCGAACTGAATGTGCCTGGTGAACATGAATACCGCAATAAAGGCGTAGCTTATTGCCCTCATTGCGATGGGCCGCTTTATAAGGGCAAACGCGTTGCTGTTGTCGGTGGCGGTAACTCAGGTGTAGAAGCCGCGATAGATTTAGCCGGCGTGGTCAGTCATGTAACACTACTGGAATTCGATACGAGCTTGCGCGCTGATGACGTATTGCAGCGTAAATTACGCAGCTTACCCAATGTGACCATCATTACCCAGGCACAAACTACCGAAGTTATCGGCGATGGCAGTAAAGTTAATGGGTTGCGTTATACGGATCGACACACTGGGCTAACTATGACAGTAGAGCTCGAAGGTATTTTCGTACAAATTGGTTTGCTGCCAAACACGGATTGGCTCAAAGGGGTGGTTAATTTATCTGCTCGTGGAGAAATCGACATCGACGCTAAAGGCCAAACATCGGTACCCGGTGTGTTCGCAGCGGGTGATGTAACCACAGTTCCTTATAAACAAATCATCATCGCCATGGGTGAGGGATCCAAAGCTGCATTGAGTGCGTTTGATCATTTGATACGTAGCCCCATCTCAGTAACGGCAGAACTTCTTCTTGCCGCTTAGGTTCATCGCTATTTGGCGAGGGGTCACGTAAATTGAAAAAGCCAGCATAAACGCTGGCTTTTTTCTTACCTTAAACTTTATAAGTTTATGAGCGCATGACTTCTTTTTTAAATTTTAAACGCCATGCATGCAGTAATGGCTCAGTGTAGCCTGAGGGCTGCTCTAATCCTTTAAAGACCAAATCGCTCGCCGCCTGAAACGCGTGAGAAGTCGATAAATTAATCGCCATGGGGCGATAAAACGGATCACCTGCATTTTGTCCATCAACCACTTTCGCCATACGCTCTAAGGCTTCTTTAACCTGAGCTTCCGTCACTACACCGTGCAGCAACCAATTAGCTATGTGCTGGCTAGATATGCGCAAGGTGGCACGATCTTCCATGAGCCCCACGTTGTGAATATCAGGCACCTTAGAACAACCTACGCCTTGTTCTACCCAACGCACCACATAACCAAGAATACCTTGCGCGTTGTTATCCAACTCTTGCTGTATCTCTGCCGCCGACCAGGCGGGTTGTGCAAGCACCGGTATCATCAACAGCTCATCACGCAATCGTTTTAATTCTGCTGCTGCATCCGTTTTTTCTAGTTGTTGCTGTATCGCTGCTACATCAACATGATGGTAATGCATAGCGTGCAGCGTAGCCGCCGTTGGTGAAGGCACCCACGCCGTATTTGCGCCTGCTTTGGGATGAGCGATTTTTTGCTCAAGCATCGCGGCCATCAAATCGGGCATGGCCCACATGCCTT
>CAYUDI010000101.1:0-2890 GCA_964443585.1 uncultured Bifidobacterium sp. | reverse complement strand
TGCCGATTTGCCCACGACCACGCATACCTGACGACAAACCTGTTAATACATTGCTGCGTTCATACGCGGACAACCAGGTCGATGTTTTCATGTCGCCCTTGCGTATCATGGGGCCGGCTGTCATTGATGAATGCATTTCATCCCCAGTACGGTCTAAAAAGCCGGTGTTGATGAAAGCTACACGCTTGGCGGCTTCTTTGAGACAGGCTTTGAGATTGACGGATGTGCGGCGCTCTTCATCCATGATGCCAAGTTTTACGGTGTTTTCTTTTAAGCCCAGCATGGCTTCAACACGGCCAAACAATTCTGCAGCAAATGCCACTTCTTTAGGGCCATGCATTTTTGGTTTGACGATGTAAACCGAACCAGTGCGTGTGTTGCCAATTTTTTGTTCTGACGGGCGATTTACATCATACAAAGCAATCGTAGTGGTTATGACAGCATCTAAAATACCTTCAGGTATTTCTTTGCCATCGGCCATGAGTATCGCTGGGTTAGTCATCAAATGACCTACATTACGAAGAAACAGTAATGAGCGTCCGTGCAGCTTCACTGGCTTACCATCGGCGCCGGTGTACTCACGATCAGCGTTTAAGGTCCGGTCAAATGTTTTACCTGCTTTACTCACGCTTTCAACCAGCGTTCCTTTTAGTATACCTAACCAATTTTCATAAGCGACTACTTTGTCTGCACCATCCACAACTGCGACTGAATCTTCCAGATCAAGTATGGTGGAGAGTGCTGACTCCATCACCACATCAGAAATTCCTGCAGCATCATCTTTTCCTATCGATGTTGTGCGATCAATCTGTAGATCAATATGGATACCATTATTTTTTAGCAGTACCGATGATGGTGCTGAGGCGTTACCCTGATAGCCAACAAATTTTGCGGCATCTTTTAAACCGACCGTGCTGCCATCCTTTAACGTGACGGCAAGCTTTCCACCGTTGACCATATACGATGTAGCATTTGCATGGGAGCCGCTAGCCAAAGGTGCGGATTGATCTAAAAAATTTCTTGCAAAAGCAATGACCTTCGCGCCACGAACGGGGTTGTATCCTCCAGCTCGTGTTGCGCCATCAGTCTCGGGTATAACGTCGGTCCCATACAAGGCATCATACAAAGAACCCCACCGTGCGTTGGCGGCATTGAGTGCATAGCGAGCATTCAATATAGGCACCACTAGTTGTGGGCCAGCAGTGAGCGATAGTTCGGCATCCACATTTTCTGTTGTGACATGCACTTGTTCTGGCACGGGTGCCAGATAACCTACCGATTCTAAAAATTCTCTGTAGTGAGTTACATCTGCGATCGGGCCTGGAGGCGCTTTGTGCCAGCTATCAAGTTCGTTTTGCAAACGCTCGCGCTCAGCAAGTAATGCGGCATTCTTGGGCGCTAAGTCATTGGTTATATCTGCAAAGCCCTTCCAGAAGGCATCGCTAGTAATTCCAGTCCCAGGCAAGACTTTGTCTTCAATGAAGCGCTGGAGTACGGTATCAACTTGTAATCCATAGCAATCTGTTCGTTTAGTCATCATGTGGGTCTTTTCAGCTTGGTTAGTAGTGTTAATTAAAAATACGAAGAAATTAAGGAGCAACTGATTTAGCTAATTTGCTCCGACAAAGATCAATAGATCGTTGAGCGAAGATCCCGTGCCTTTGGGTGTGACGCCCAATTCTTCCATAGGAGCATGCGCACGATTAACCCAGAAGGTTGAATAACCAAACCAGGCCGCACCGCATATGTCCCACGCATTACTCGATACAAACAACATGTCTCTTGCGGCAATACCAAAGGTATCTGGCCCCAGCTGATAGGCCTCAGGAGCTGTCTTAAATTTTTTAACCACATGCACAGATAAAACCGCATTAAGTAAGTGCTGCATGCCTGCGGCCTGCACAGCGGCCTCTAGCATGTCGGGATTACCGTTCGAAAGAATGCCGAGTTTCATCCCACGCTCGCGCAAACGCGTTAGTACTTCTAGAGATTCAGGAAAGGCCGACAGTTTTGCGTACTGACCCATGAGCTGATTCTGTGCATCCAGCGTGAGATCCAAACTTAGCTTGCGGCAGGAAAATATCAGTGCGTCCTGAGTGACTTCCCAAAAAGGTTTGTAGGTATTAGATAGCGTGCGCAATCGTGTGTATTCGATTTGCTTGTCACGCCAAAGATCCGCCAGCGCGCTGCCGCGCCCGGGAAATAATCGCTCTGCCAGCACGCCCATCGAATACACATCGAAGAGCGTGCCGTATGCGTCAAAAAGAATTGCCTGAATAGCCATGTCATGCCAGATTAAGAATCTGGAGACAGTATATTCACACTAAAAATCAATAAGCCTATCGTTCGGTTGATACACTTATGACTTTTAGTCAAAGATGAATCAAATTAAACGTCAATATTTCCAGCTGCTAGTGCGTTCTTCTCAATAAACGCCCGTCTAGGCTCAACATCGTCGCCCATCAGCGTGGTGAAGATTTGGTCGGCTGCGATCGCATCTTCAATCTGAACTCTCAGTAGACGGCGCACGGTTGGATCCATCGTGGTCTCCCACAACTGCTCTGGATTCATTTCACCCAAACCTTTGTAGCGCTGCTTGGTGACGCCGCGCTCTGCCTCATCCCGTAACCAGGCCATCGCATGATGGAAATCGATGATGGCCGATTCTCGTATTTTCTCGCCTGTACCCCGTCGCACTAAAGCACCTGGCCCAATCAATCCTTTGAACGTCGCGGCGGCCTCAGCTAACAAACCATAATCCGCACCCAGCACAAAATCGGCATCGATCACACTGATTTTTAAATTGCCGTGATGACGGCGCGCAATCCGGAGGCTACGGCGCGCCGATAATTCATCGCTGGTTGCAGTCACACTCACCGCAGGATCGTTA
>CAYUDI010000100.1:3713-9258 GCA_964443585.1 uncultured Bifidobacterium sp. | reverse complement strand
ATTGTTGTCACAAATTACCTGCATCGTCCCCTGATGGACGATTTGTTGGGCAGTTTGTCTGTGGGTGGAGTACTAATTTACGAAACATTTGCTAAAGATAATGGTCTTTTTGGCAAGCCTTCTAACCCTGATTTCCTGCTAATGCCTGGCGAATTGTTGCGCTTGGCGTCTTTACGGCCAAATTTTTACGTGTTGGCTTTCGAAGATGGTTATGTTGGCGCACCCAAATCAGCAATGGTTCAAAGGATATGTCTTATGCGTGGACCACTAGGATCGCCAAAATCTCGTTGCATAGACGCTCACCCTTAGCGAGTCTATCTGTCCGGCGGGCATCGCTATCCGCTACAATCACGTTTTCGGATTTTGTGGCGGCACAATTATGATCAAAGGCAGCATTGTTGCGATAGTCACGCCTATGCATCAGGACGGTAGTCTTGATTTGCCAAGCTTGAAAAAACTCATCGATTGGCATATTGCAGAGCGCACAGACGCCATTGTGATCGTCGGTACAACCGGTGAATCACCTACAGTTACAGTTGAAGAGCATTGCGAACTCATACGCTTATGCGTCGCTCACGTTGCGGGACGAATTCCTGTCATCGCTGGTACAGGCGGTAATTCAACCTCAGAAGCTATCGAGCTAACAACCTATGCTAAAAGTGTCGGTGCTGCGGCTTCTTTGCAGGTTGTTCCTTACTACAATCGACCAACGCAAGAGGGCATGTTCCAGCATTTCAAAAAAATCGCTGAATCCGTTGACCTTCCTGTAATTCTTTACAACGTGCCGGGTCGCACAGTCGCTGATATGAGCAATGAAACGATAGTGCGCTTAGCGGGTGTGCCAGGCATCGTTGGAGTTAAGGATGCCACTGGAAACCTGGCTCGTGGTACAGAGTTATTACGCGCGGTACCTAAATCATTTGCAGTGTATTCCGGCGATGATGCGACCGCGATGGCGCTGATGTTTTGCGGCGGTCAGGGAAATATATCTGTTACGGCTAATGTTGCACCACGTGCGATGCATGAGTTGTGTGTGGCCGCTATGGATGGACGTATTGCAGATGCGATTGCTATCAACAACCAATTGATACCCCTACATAATCGTTTGTTTACAGAACCTAATCCAGTGCCTGTGAAATGGGCTTTGCTACAGATGGGCATGATAGATACGGGTATTCGATTGCCACTAGTGCCATTGGGTAGTGCGCATCACGATGTGGTGCGTTCTGCGTTGCATGAATCAGGCATCCTCTAAAGTATCCCATGATTCATGCAAATTCAGGCACGCGCATTGTTGCTTCTTGTTGTGACATGTTGATAGTAGTCTTTTCTGTTATTGATACATGCCCCACTATAAGATCAGGCCGTTTGTTGTAGATTTTTTCTAAAAATTTTCACTGAAATTCCCCCCTCATGATGACTCTAGCCCTTCGTACTATGAACTCTTGCCGCCAAGCGGCTTGCTTACTCTCCTTTGCGATGATAGCCCTTGCGGGCTGCAGCTCGGTGGGTGAAATGCTGGAGCCAGAAAAAATTGATTACAAGAGTGCTGGCAAGGTAAGTAACACGGGTACCAAGCTTGAAATCCCACCTGACCTTACACAGACTAAAGGTGACAGTCGCTATGCTGTGGGTGAAAACTCACGAGGAACAGCAACAGCATCGGCATTTAATTCGCAACGTCCTGCTGCAGGTGCAAAACCGGTTGAGGGTAAAGTCGCCCCGTCGTCAGATCCTGTTACCGGTATACGAGTCGAACGTGCGGGTAGTCAGCGCTGGTTGGTGACTAAGCAAGCACCAGATGTACTCTGGCCGCGTATTAAAGAGTTCTGGCAAGAGAGTGGTTTTTTGTTAGCTGTCGAGACGCCTGAAGCCGGCGTTATGGAAACAGACTGGGCCGAGAATCGGGCCAAGATTCCCCAAGATTTCATCCGTAATACGATAGGTAAAGTATTCGATTCACTTTATTCGACTGGAGAACGCGATAAATTTCGTACACGTTTAGAGCGTACACCTGACGGTGGAACAGAAATTTATCTCAGCCACCGCGGTGCTGCCGAGGTTATAACCGGACAGATGAAAGAAAAAACAGTGTGGACCAGTCGTCCATCAGATCCGGATCTCGAAGCAGAATTTCTCAGTCGTCTGATGGCACGCTTGAGCAACGAAGAGAAACCCACCCTGGCAAAAGCCGCGGTGGATGGCGCTAAGCCTGCAGCTGAGCGTGCCAAGTTAACCAAAGACTCCGCCGGTTCGTATCTGGCGGTTGATGAGAGTTTTGATCGAGCTTGGCGTCGAGTTGGGCTAGCACTTGATCGCGTAGGATTTACTGTGGAAGATCGTGATCGTACTCGCGGACTTTATTTTGTTCGCTACATCGACCAAGTTGCTGACGCTGAAATGAAAAAGAGCGAGCCTGGATTTTTTAGTCGTTTGTTTAGCTCCAAAGACGATAAAAAAGGCGCTCAGCGCTATCGTGTACTGATTAAATCACAAGGCGAGACAACGACACGCATTAGTGTCTTAAATGAGCAAGGCGAAGCCGCAACAAGCGCCAATGCGGATCGCATACTCTCGTTGTTAAACGATCAGCTCAAATAAGTGCCAGCCTTACCCAGGCAACCACAGCTTGGTCATTGAAAGACACGAATGAGATTTGCTAGCCTTGGCAGCGGGAGCGATGGGAATGCGCTCCTCATCGCTGCAGGCTCTGGAAAATCAAGCACGCTAGTCATGCTGGATTGTGGATTTGTGATGCGCGAAGTTGAGAAGCGTATGACACGATTTGAGTTAAATCCCTCAGAGCTGTCTGGAATCATCGTTACGCATGAACACTCTGATCATATCGGTGGAGTTTTCAAGTTGGCGCGTCGTTACAAGTTACCAGTCTGGTTGAGTCATGGCACCTTGGAGGCGGCACGCAGCGACTCTGAGGGTGTCGATCTGCGTATTTGTCGCGATGGTGAAACGCTCGTTATCGGTGATTTAGAAATCCGACCATTTACGGTGCCTCATGATGCTCGCGAACCTTTGCAATACGTTGCATCAGACGGTGTACGCAAGCTTGGCGTGTTAACCGACATAGGGCAGACAACACCGCATGTTACGGCAGCCTTATCGGGATGTGATGCACTGCTGTTGGAGTTTAATCACGACAGCGAGATGCTAGCTAATTCAGCCTATCCTCCTTTTCTCAAATCACGCATTGCGGGCCCACTGGGACATCTGTCGAATGAACACTCGGCGCAATTGCTGGCGGCGCTGGACCGTAGCAAACTTAAGCGTTTGGTCGCAGCACATCTATCTAAGAAAAACAACACGCCTGAGTTGGTGCGTAATGAGATAGACAAGGTTGTTGATAAGGACGTGGAAGTTGTAATTGCAGGTCAGGATGAGGGCTTTGACTGGATGGACTGCTGAGCAAGTTGTCAAGCAGCGCGGGCACTGCGGAAAAATAAGCATGACTCGGTCAACCAAATAAAAAAAAGCCGTCACTAGGACGGCTTTTCTGTGTAGCGGGCAAAGATTACTTCTTTTCTTCAGCCTTTGGAGCTTCTGCAGGAGCAGCAGCAGCAGGTGCTTCAGCAGCAGGTGCAGCAGCAGCAGGCGCTTCAGCAGCAGGTGCAGCAGCAGCAGGTGCTTCAGCAGGAGCTGGAGCTGCAGCTTCTTCTTTCTTACCGCAGGCAGCCAGAGCCAAAGCCAGCAGGGAAGCGATCAGCAACGAATTTTTCATAATTTTCCTTCAGTTGAATAGTAAAAATAACGCATGAATTATGTTTAATAACTACCGGTAGTTATCGCACGTTCAGGTCGTTTTATCGAATGAACAGTACGGATTTGACGCACTGCCGCACTAACAAAACTTCCTAACCGGAAATTATACTGGCTTTCTTGAAAAGGTGGCAAGTGATTTAACAAGCAATCCAGTCTTTTGTGACGCAAAATTTTTGATGTTTCGGTCATGAAAATTAGCGGCAGCCGATTGCTGGTTACGAGCAAATAAAATTTCATTTTTGAAAATTAGTGCGTAGGTTCAGCAAGCCAGCCTTGTTTGTACCAGTGGTAAAGGCTGTCGATCAGGTCCGCAGAGGCATGAATAAGCGCATTCGGTTTGAGTATCCGATGATCAGCCAGTACTTTCAAACAAGTTAAGTCTTTGCCAGTAACCAAAAAAGACTCGCCATTCATAAATACATAGCGCCCTCGGTAAAGCATGCGTGTTTTGCGGTGCAACTTAATCCCTTTTTTGTTCAGTCGGGCAGCAAATTGCGTTGCACTTGCCGCGCGTGCAGGTGTGTCAAAAATAACGGATGTTTTGGGTGAGGATAGATATTCACCTAAACAAATGTGTATGTCGTCTTTACTAAAACGTACTCGCTGTAACTCTGCACGGACCTTCTCAAAAAGATCATTGCCTATCTGTGCCGGATGCTTAGTTGGCTTTAATCCGCGATCGGTATAACGACCGCTTAATTCCAGCGTATCTTCTTTGTACTGCAAGAGAGCCTGCCCCAGTTCCTGCCATGAAGGTGCACGAAAACCTACGGAGTACGTCATGCATTCTCCCAAGGCCACCCCTTCATGGGCGTAATGGGGGGGCAAGTAAAGCATATCGCCTGGTTCGAGTATCAATTCTTCTTCGGGCGTGAAATTCGCTAAGATCTTCAGCGGCATACCTGCTTTCAGGCTGAGATCTTTTTGCCTGCTTATGCGCCAACGACGCTGACCATGCGCCTGCAAAAGGAATACGTCATACGAGTCAAAGTGTGCTCCAACGCCTCCTTGATCGCTGGCATAGCTAATCATCAGATCGTCGAGTCGAGAATCTGGAATAAAGCGGAACTGATGCAGTAATTCTGCTGCCTTATCATCGTGCAGGTCGACGCCTTGAACCAGCAGCGTCCACTGTTTTTTGAGGGTGGAAGGTAGTTTGGCAATGGGGCCGTGCTGCATGGTCCAGCGGTTACCTGCCTGATTGATTAGTCGGGATTCAACATCCTCCTGTGCTGCCAGATCAAAAAGGGCTTCGCGTGTAAGCAAGGGCTGCATGCCTGGTACAGCCTGACGTATTAGCAAAGGTTTTTTTTGCCAATAGGTACGCAAGAAAGTCTCAATTGAAATTGAACCGAGTAGAGATGTATTTTTCATAAACTTATTATAGCGACCCTCATAGCGCTGGCTACTATCAATCGTGGCTGTTGACCTTACGCTTAGGCAGGGTACGGCGGTTATAATCTGAGATGGTTTACTTTTTAGGACATCATGATGGAAATCGGCAAAGATACGGTCGTTACTCTTCACTACAAATTAAGTGATGCGCAAGGGAACTTGATCGAAGAAAGTCAGGCGCCGATGGTCTACCTACACGGAGGCTATCAAAATACATTGCCCAAGATAGAAGAGGCACTCGATGGTAAATCGGCTGGGTACCAAGTCGTGCTCCAGGTTGAGCCCGTGGATGCATTCGGTGAATATGATGCCACTCTGGTAAAAATTGAGCCGCGTGAGGTATTACCAGAACCTTTAGAAATCGGTATGCAGTTCG
>CAYUDI010000100.1:0-3703 GCA_964443585.1 uncultured Bifidobacterium sp. | reverse complement strand
CGAAGGAAATGATCAGGCAGGTGATCGCGTATTTACTGTTACCGAGATTGCTGATGGCAAGGTGGTGTTAGATGGTAACCATCCGCTGGCAGGTATTTCGCTCCGCTTTGATCTGCGTGTAACTGAGGTTCGTGAGGCCAGTGATGAAGAAGTTGCGCACGGCCACGTACACGGACCGCATGGTCATCATCATCCGCCTGAGGATGATGAGGGTGATCAGTTTCGCTCGATACAGCTACAGTAGAAATGAGTAGCTAACAATTGCTCGCTGAGGTTTCAGGGCTCCTCTGCGGCGACGGCAAATGGGAGATCTGCGCTGCTATCAACTGTAATAGTTGTTACTCCCGAGCGCAGATTGACATAGCCTAGCTTGCCGCTCCACGTGATGGAGTCACTGGCTTTTTGTGAAGAGGGTGTAGCTCCCTGAATCACCAGCACTCTTGCTCCGGATTTTTCAGCTAGATTTTTTAGCTGCTGGCGCAGTTCGACATAGCCGTCACGCGGCTCTGTTCTGCGGCTAGGATCCGGCAGCGGGTTGCCATCGCAAAAAAGTACGATTGCTGATCGACGTTCTCGATGAGCTTGCGTTGCTAAGCGTCGTAGCCAATCGCGATTAGCGATTTGCCTGTCTTCGAATTCACTATTTGCCCCCGCAGAAGCAACATAATGATTATTGTTCGCCGGTACATTGAGTGTCGCAAACAATAAATTTTCTATAGTCCAGCGCGTATTTTCTGAATAATTTCGAAATGCTGTGATAGCGGATTGACGTCGCAGCGGTATATGCTTGCCGCCACTCCAGCTGATATCGCCATACACTTGATCACGCAGTAAATTTAGCCAAGCCGTGGGTGCTGGACGATTTTGCTTATCGCGACATGTAATCCAATCATCACCGGCTAGCGACAAAATAACTGGCGCGACAGAACTTTCTAATAACGCAGTGCGCTGACGGAATAGTCGGTCAGTGCAGGGCTCGCGAGTTGAACGCATACCATTGACTACGATGAATGCGGGATTGGCAGCCTGTGCTGTTTCGAGAGCGTTGCGAAGTATGTTTTCATCATTGGAATCCTGCAATACATGCATCAGGACTGAAAAATGAAACGAGTCGGCCAGAACCACAGGGCTGTAAATAGCGGCACACAAAAACAAACCTTGCAGCAAGCGCATCAAGAAGCCTCGTCTTTGCGGCTAAGTCGTTTTAGCTGATACAAGGCATCCAGTGCTTCTTTCGGGCTCAGGCTGTCGGGATCGAGTTCATGCAGCGCACTGAGCGCTGGATGATCAGGTGAGGACTCAGTGTCAGGGGCTTTGTTTTCAAGTGCGAATAAATCAAATTGGTTTTCTGCTTTTGCAGAATGACTTTCCAGCAGTGAGAGGTGTTTGCGCGCCGCTTTGATAACAGCAGCTGGCACGCCCGCTAATTGCGCCACTTGCAGGCCATAACTTTGTGATGCAGGGCCTTCTTGCACCGCATGTAAAAAAACGATGCTGTCTTTGTGCTCTGCCGCAGATAAATGCACATTGGCACAGGTGGGATTGGTTTGTGGCAGTTGGGTTAACTCGAAATAGTGGGTAGCAAACAATGTGTAGCTACGGTTTTGCTGCAACAGCCAATGCGCAATCGCCCAGGCCAGCGCAAGACCATCAAAGGTCGATGTGCCGCGACCTACCTCATCCATTAACACTAGTGATCGCTCGGTGGCGCCATGCAATATGGCGGCCGACTCCATCATCTCAACCATAAAGGTAGAGTAACCCGCTGCCAAATCATCCGAGGCACCAATACGAGTAAAAATTCTATCGATCGGGCCTAGCTTGGCTGATGTTGCCGGGACATAGCAACCTGCATAAGCCAGCAACGTAATTAATGCAAGCTGCCGCATGTAGGTGGATTTACCACCCATATTAGGACCTGTAATTAACAACAGCTTACGTGCTGAGCTGAGATGGCAATCATTGGCAATAAATCGGTCAATAGAATTTTCAACCACGGGGTGACGGCCTTGACGAATGTCTATGCCAGGTTCAGCAGATAATTCTGGCTTGCACCACTGGTGACGCTGTGCATGATGAGCTAATGCCACCAACACATCCAGCGATGCAACAGTACGCGCCAGAGTTTGCAAGTGTTCTATCTCAGGTAAGAGCTTTTGCAGTAACTCTTCATACAAAAGTTTTTCTCTCGCTAAAGCTCGGTCTTGTGCAGACAAAGCCTTGTCTTCAAATGCTTTGAGTTCGGGCGTTATGTAGCGTTCAGCATTTTTTAATGTTTGTCGCCGGCGATAATCATCAGGTACTTTCGCAGTTTGTCCGTGCGTGACTTCTATATAAAAGCCATGCACTCTGTTGTACTCAACTCTCAGGTTAGCGATGCCTGTGCGTTCGCGCTCACGAGTCTCTAAAGCAGTTAAAAATTCACCAGCATCATCGGACAGCGAACGAAGTTCATCTAATTCAGCGTCATAACCCTGAGCGATAACGCCGCCATCGCGAACAACGGTAGCAGGCTCCTCAGCAATAGCACGTAGGAGTAAATCCAAACAAGCCGGTGGTGTTTTCATAGCCTCGCTAATAGCGATCAATAAATCCGACAATGAATTTTTATGCTGCGATAACGCCGCACTGATAGCAGGTAATTGCTGTAGTCCTGCGCGCAGTCCCGATAAATCTCTGGGGCGCGCCGAGAGCAAGGCAATGCGACTGGCAATGCGTTCTATATCTGGAACAGCAGCGAGTTGTGAGGTTAGTGATTCGCCCAACGAAAGTTCTAGTAGCGATGCAATAGCCGCATGCCTAGAGAGTGCAACAGTTTGATCTCGGCTGGGGTGGTGCAGCCAATGGCGAAGCAGGCGAGAGCCCATCGCTGTTCGGCAATGGTCTAGCAGAGAAAAGAGAGTAGGGCCAGTCGATGATTCACCGCTGCGTAAGGTTTCGGTGATTTCTAAATTGCGCCGAGTTGCGCTATCCATACCGATAAAGGCATCTTCGTTTTCAACGGCAAGGGTACGCACATGCTGCAAGTGTTTGCCTTGCGTGGTGCGTGCATACAGTAGCAGCGCGCCGGCAGCACCCAATGCAGCACTCAAGTGATCGGCGCCATAGCCAGAAAGGCTGGCAGCAGACAATTGTTCCAGTAACGATTTTTCGCCGGCAGATATATCAAAATGCCAGTCAGCGACTATGGTGGGGCGCAGGTTGAGATGCTCTTCAATGAGTAGGGCACTGGCATGATCCGTCAAAATTTCAGCCGCAGAGATGCGTTCTATTTCTTGTCGTAGACGCGCCATCAAGTGCGACTCATCACAGACGATTTCAGTCACTTTAAGCCAACCGCTGGCTAATGAAAGCCATGCAAGACCTAGCGACATTTGCTTGCGCTGACGAACAATGTGAACAGCCAGCAAAGGCCGTTCGGCTTTGTCGGGAAGCAGATCGGCGTCAGTTAATGTGCCTGGCGTTATGATGCGCTGAACACGGCGTTCGACGGGGCCTTTGCTAAGGGCTGGATCACCAATTTGTTCGCAGATGGCGATGGATTCGCCCAGTTTGACCAGCTTGGCTAAATATTGGTCGGCCGAGTGAAATGGCACGCCGGCCATTTTGATGGGCAGGCCGTTTGAATTACCGCGTTGAGTCAGCGTGATGCCAAGCAGACGCGAGGCTTTTTCTGCATCTTCAAAAAACAGCTCGTAAAAAT
>CAYUDI010000099.1:3686-9269 GCA_964443585.1 uncultured Bifidobacterium sp. | reverse complement strand
TCCATCACGCGCTTCATGAACAAATCAGGAATCCAGTTCGCTGTGTTCATGTCGTGGGTACGGCGGCGATCGTCACCTGTGTTTTTGCGCAGCTCCAGGAATTCTTCTACATCCATGTGCCAAGTTTCCAGGTACGCACACACCGCACCCTTACGTTTTCCGCCTTGATTAACCGCGACGGCGGTGTCATTGACTACTTTCAAAAACGGAACCACACCCTGCGATTTTCCGTTGGTACCTTTGATGTGTGCACCCAGCGCACGCACTGGTGTCCAGTCATTACCCAGGCCACCCGCGTACTTTGCGAGCAAGGCATTTTCTTTGATGGCTTCATAGATACCGTCCAGATCGTCGGAAACAGTCGTCAGATAGCACGATGAAAGCTGGGAACGCAGAGTGCCTGAATTAAAGAGTGTCGGCGTGGAGCTCATAAAATCAAACGTCGATAGCAACGTGTAGAACTCTATCGCTCTGGCTTCTCTGTCGATTTCATTGAGCGCTAAGCCCATGGCAACACGCATATAAAATGCCTGAGGCATTTCTATGCGAGTACCTTGAATATGTAAGAAATAACGGTCATACAAGGTTTGTAGACCCAGATAACCAAACTGAAGATCGCGCTCTGCAACCAGTGACTCAGCCAATTTTTTCAAATCGAACTGAGCAAGCTTAGAGTCCAGCAGTTCAGCTTCAATTCCCTTTTTGATGAATTTAGGGAAATAGTCAATGTAATGCTGTTTTGCATCCGCTTGGGCGACCTCTGTACCAAACACTTCTTTGCGTATGGTATGCATCAGCAAGCGCGCTGTTACCTGGCTGTATGCTGGATCTTTTTCCATCAACGCGCGGGCCGCAAGTATGGCGGACTTATACAACTCTTCAACGGGCACGCCATCGTAGAGATTGCGCACCGTCTCGCTTAATATAGCTTCTGCATCAACATGCTTTTCCAGACCTATGCATGCCGATGTAATCATGGATAAAAGTTTATCCATGTCCAGCGCCTGACGCTGACCATCAACCACGATAAACATGGATTGGTCACGCGATGCCGAGGGCTTGGCAGCCTGTTGCTGAGCACGCTCTTCTTGTCGCTTAGCACGATAAAGAACATATGCACGAGCGACATCGTGCTCACCAGAACGCATCAGCGCAAGCTCTACCTGATCCTGAACATCTTCTATGTGAAAAGTACCGCCTGAGGGCTGACGACGCATCAACACAGACACAACACCCACAGTTAGTTGCTCGACTAGCTCACGAACTCGTGCAGACGCTGCACCCTGACCGCCATTTACAGCAAGAAAAGCTTTGGTCATCGCAATAGAGATCTTGGACGGCTCAAAGCCCACCACGGCTCCGTTGCGGCGAATGATCTTGTAATCAGCGATAGCTGCGGTCGTGCTTGCCGTGGAAGGAGCAAGCGCGGACGTCTTAGGTACCGCTGCGAACTCGCCCCCGGTTTTAACTGTGTTTTCTTGACTGATCTGCACTTCGCTCCCCCAATAGTGGTACGACTGGCATTGCTGCCTAGTTTCATCGGAATGCAGAGCAAACGCCCAGCACCTTGTTTTGTTTTTTTCAATTGGACGCGCTCAATGGATAACTGCCTGAACGCCGACCTTGCATGCTTAATACTGATGGGCCCTGACCAAGCCCCACATCCTACTGAACGCTACAGCATCCATAAGAACGCTCGTGCCATCTACTTGGCCAGCTCACTCGATTGATCTGGTTATTCGTGTTTACTACTAGATATAGTGAATTTCACAGAATCGGACACTAATTCTAGTGCCCGACCGCCCAACATGCAACCGCTTTTTTCAGTCTGGGAAACGGACTGTGTGGTTTTGCGAGGCTCGATTTGTCGGATAGATAAGCTTTTCAACAAACTCGTGTTGAAAACGCTGCCAATCGAAGCAAGGGCCCGGGTCGGTCTTGCGATCTGGAGCAATATGCTGATGCCCAACCACGTCAGCAATAGGGTATTTATTTACTAACGAATGTGTCAAAAGAGTAAGACTTTCATATTGCGCGTCACAAAATTTTTCAAAATCCGAGCCTTCCAGCTCGATACCCACAGAAAAATCGTTGCATCGCTGACGACCTCTGAACTCCGAGACGCCCGCATGCCATGCGCGATCATTGGTCGAAACGAACTGCACAACTCGCCCATCACGCCGCACTAAAAAATGCGCCGACACTTTTACACCGCGAAGATGATTGAAATAAGGATGGGCATCACAATCGAGCGTATTGGCAAACAAGTCCTCTATCCAGCCGCCACCAAATTCACCAGGCGGTAGGCTGATGTTGTGTATGACTAGCAGACTGACTGGAGTATCGGCTGGCCTGGCATCAAAATTCAGACAGGGCGCTCGGGGTAATGAGGAACCCCATCCCGCATCATCAATCAGCAAAGGTGAATCAATCGAAGTCATGAATGTGTAAACGCTGCATCCGGTAACGTAGTTGACGCAAGCTTATCCCAAGAACATGGGCGGTGCGAGTCTGCCTGTAACGACTCTCACGCAAGGCCTGCAAGATGATTTCACGCTCAAATACCCGAACTTTTTCAGGCAAGGATAGTAATTTGTAGCCCACCACCGGCTCAGCCATCGCTGAATTGGCATGATTGACGATTTTCGACGAACCTAACCAAGTGCTGGGACCCAGCATCAGATCATCAGCCGTGATCTGCCCTTGAGTAGCAAAGGCACTGGCTCGCTCGAGAACGTTCTGAAGTTCACGCACATTGCCTGGGTAATTGTGCGCCACCAATGTCGCAAGAGCATCCGGTGAAATTGTCATTTTTCCCAGAACGGATTCCTGCCGGCGCAAAAAAGTCTCGCTCAATAACGCTATGTCATCCCGCCTATCTCTCAGCGGAGGAAGTTGTAATTCGATGACATTAAGTCGGTAGTACAAATCCTGGCGAAAATGATTTTGCTGTACTTCATGCGCAAGATTCCTGTGGGTTGCGCTCAGAATTCTGACATCAACGGCTTCTTCACGAGCACCACCCAGTTTGCGTACTTTACCCTCTTGTATAACGCGCAGTAATTTGACCTGCATAGCGACAGGAAGCTCGGCAACTTCATCAAGAAACAATGTGCCGCCATGCGCAGCGTGAAAAAAACCAGATCTATCCTCAACAGCACCGGTAAATGCGCCGCGACGCGCGCCAAAAAACTCTGACTCCATTAAATTTTCTGGAATAGCTCCACAATTAACTGTGATGAAAGGATGCTGCGACCTTGCGCTCAATGCATGTATGTCGCGAGCGGCTAGTTCCTTGCCGGTGCCCGACTCCCCATAAATCACCACTGAGACAGAACTTTTGGCTAGCCTTGCTATATGAGCTCTCACTTCTCGGATGGCAGGGGATTGCCCGAGCAACGAAAATTCCGGATAAGCAACATCAGCGGCCAAGGCGGGCATGATGTCTGAGACTAAAGAATTCATCAGCAAACTAAAAAGTGAGCGCGAAGCTTACTGCATCATCGGCACTTTACGAAAATTCTTAGGCGGGTCTGCTGAAAAAAAACTACGTTGCGTTTGAGACTAGTAATTGAAGAAAAACTACTATGCATTTCGCGAGCCGCGGTGCGACTCACTGCAAAAAAACTGACTGTCGGAACCCGGCAACGCCTCCGACATCGGAACATAGACTCCGCAGTGGGAGCATTTGACCATAGCTTCCGTATCGGAGCGTGTAGCCCGATCAGCTTCATCTGAAGAAGTTTGAGCCTTTGCCTTATTTTTTTGCGCGGCCTTGAACCATCGCCATAAAAGATAGCCAACAACTACCCAGACAAGATACTTCAAACAACACCTCTTTGGAGTACTACTTCCAGCACAAAACGGCTACCCACATACGCTAGCAGCAAGGTGGCAAATCCGATTAGCGTAAATGACAGTGCAGTTCTTCCGCGCCAGCCACGCCAGTGACGGCCAGCCAGCAAAATACTGAACAACAACCACGAGAGCAACGTAAACACTGTCTTGTGCTCCCACCGAAAGGGAATGCCAAATAACTGCTCAGAAAAAAATACTCCCGAAACTACAGTTAATGTCAGCAGCACAAAGCCCAGGGTAATCATCCTGAACAAAAGCCGCTCCATGGTGAGCAAAGCAGGTAAGTTATCAATTGCCAACGATAACCAACCACTGCGACGATTAGACGACGCTAGCGCGTGCAGTCTTGATTCTTGCATCACCATGAGTACCGCATGAAAAGCGGCCACAGTCAGTGACCCATAGGCCAAGGTTGAGAGCACAATATGCCAGGAAAATAATGGCGATTTCCCTGCCATAGGAATTTCAGAACCCGGAAAAATCAGCGGAAGAGCGATCGCTATAGCGGCGCTGGGCAAAACTAATCGGCGCAATCCATCGACAGAAAGATTAAGATTTTCTATCCAATACGCTGCTACTGTCAGCCACAGGGCCGCGGAAAGCATGATGGCAAAACCAAGCCGCAGAAAATCAGGAGTTAACACCATACTGCCAAGGGCAATACCGTGAAGTACCCATGCGAGTAGGGTCCCGCCGACGATCAGGCTGCGTCGCTGCTCAGGCAAAAGAGCACAAATAACGTACAGTAGTCCGGCAGCATGGATAAGAGGGAGTTGCATACGAATAGTTTACACCATGTGATTACGCGCAAAATACAAGTCTTAGGTCAGCCTGAGATAGAATCAATACTCTATTTTATTGTGCAGTCACTTGTTTTCGATAACTTAGTATCGTCAACTTAACGGTCTCGCATTCAAACACGTCAACATAAAATCCAGCCTCTTTCTTCATTCTTGCAATTTTCCCTTTCTGACGATTAGCCAATCCACTAGCTTGCCCTACAATGGCCAATCGTTTGCATTTTCAAACAGCACTGCGACCTCATTGATTATTACGGATTGCCAACCATGCTTAATAACCTGACCCAACGCCTATCCAAAGTCGTCAAGACTATGCGAGGAGAAGCACGACTTACCGAGTCCAATACAGCTGAAATGCTGCGTGAAGTTCGCGTTGCACTGCTTGAGGCAGATGTGGCTTTGCCTGCTGTTCGTGAATTTATAAGTAGGGTCAAAGAAAAAGCATTAGGTGAGGAAGTCATAGGCTCTCTTACGCCAGGGCAGGCACTGGTTGGGGTGGTGCACAAAGAGCTCGCCAAACTCATGGGTGCCGATTTAAGCGTGGAAGCCAGACAGCTTTCTTTCGCAACTCAACCTCCGGCAATCATACTCATGGCTGGCTTACAAGGCGCCGGTAAAACCACCACGGTTGCTAAACTCGCCAAATACCTCAAAGAGCAGAAGAAGAAAAAAGTTCTTACTGTATCTACGGACGTCTACCGCCCTGCCGCCATCAGTCAGCTACAAACTGTAACGGCCCAGGTAGGTGCCGATTTCTTTCCCTCTGAGTCTACGAACCAGCCTGTCGCAATCGCACTGGCAGCTCTGGATCACGCTAAAAAACATCACCATGACGTACTCATTATCGATACTGCCGGCCGTCTGGGCATCGATGACGCGATGATGCAGGAAATCACTGCGCTGCATACCGCACTCAATCCGATTG
>CAYUDI010000099.1:302-3676 GCA_964443585.1 uncultured Bifidobacterium sp. | reverse complement strand
ACTCGCCGTCGTCGATCAGGCCATGGCGCAGGCCGACGCCATGCTGGGCCAGGATGCAGTAAACACCGCTCGCGCGTTTAATGAGGCACTGCCACTGACTGGCATTGTTTTAACAAAGCTTGATGGTGATGCGCGTGGCGGAGCAGCGCTCTCAGTACGCCACATAACTGGCAAACCCGTTAAGTTTGCAGGTGTGGCAGAAAAACTCGATGGTCTGGAGCCCTTCGACCCTGAGCGCATGGCTAATCGTATCTTGGGTATGGGTGACATCCTGGCGCTCGTTGAAGAGGCTCGCAAGGGTATGGATGTGGCAGCCGCTGAAGATCTGGCCAACAAAATTCGATCTAAATGATTTCAAGGCACAGCTCTCGCAGATGAAAAAAATGGGAGGGCTATCCGGTTTGATGGATAAGCTACCGGCCCAACTTCAGCAAGCCGCTGCAGGAAAAAATGTCGATCAGGCCGAAAAACAGATACGCCGTATGGAAGGGATTATCAACTCCATGACGCTGCAGGAGCGCTCTAAGCCCGACCTTATTAAAGCCTCTCGAAAAAGACGCATCGCAACTGGTGCGGGCGTACAGGTACAAGAAGTCAATCGTATGCTCGCTCAGTTCGACCAAATGCAATCCATGATGAAAAAATTTAAGGGTGCTGGAATGATGAAAATGATGCGTAGCATGAAGGGCATGGTGCCCGGCTTGCGGTAGCAGAGAGACTCGCCTGCGCCCATAGACATTGCATAATCAGCGCGTAGCCAACCTAAAAGTACTGATGCTCTGGGGTTTCTATCGTATTTCAACCCTCACTTACCTGGCCTGCCTGAGCGCATAGGCACCGGCAATGAGTACGCAAGCCCAAATCTCTAATTCAAAAATTAATAGCTACCTCATGCTCTCATAGGAGAAAATCGAAAAAAACTGGCAAAAAACACTTGCGTCACAAGCAAAACCCTAAGACTATTGGCAGTGCGTAAACTTGCGCAACATTTAGTCAACACAGTATAGGAGGTTCATACATGGCTACAGCCAAAAAAGCGGCCGCCAAAAAAACCGCTGCAAAGAAACCCGCAGCTAAAAAGGCAGCCAAGAAGGCACCGGCCAAAAAGCCAGTCGCCAAGAAGGTAGTAGCAAAAAAAGTAGTTGCTAAGAAGGCCCCTGCTAAAAAAGCAGTTGCTAAGAAAGCTCCTGCTAAAAAAGTAGCAGCCAAGAAAACCACACGTAAACCAAATGCAGCGTTCATGAAACCCTTGAACCCGTCAGCTGTTTTGGCAGCCGTTGTTGGAGCTAATCCTTTGCCACGCACTGAAGTCACCAAGAAGGTTTGGGATTACATCAAGAAGCACAAACTGCAAGACAGCGTTAACCGACGCAACATCAACGCAGATGACAAGCTCAAAGCCGTATTTGGCGGTAAAAAGACTGTTTCCATGTTTGAGATGACCAAACTCATCTCTGCACACTTGAAATAATATTCAGGTGCCGAACAAAAACGCCCGCATGTTTGCGGGCGTTTTTGTTTCATTTTGCATTATTAAAAGCAGCAATCGCCTTAGATAGATCCTGATACTCTTCGCAGCCCTTGCCGCAAATTTTTTCCAGTCGAACTAAATGTTCTGCCGCTTTATCTGGCTGACCAGCTTTCAAATACGCCTGACCTATGTATTCATGTGCACCCTTGTGGTTAGGGTCTAATCTGAGTGCTTCTTTGTAATGTGCAAAGGAATTATCAAGGTCGCCCAGATGACGATAGGAATATCCAAGATAGGTATGGGTATCTGCATTATCGGGTGTTTGCTTCACCGATTTAGTAAGTGCGACGACGGCGGACTTCCAATCTTTGCGTTCGATGGCTTTTTTACCCGCCACAAAATCGGGATCACTACCATTGGCTGCCCCTTTACTTTCTTTCAGATTGGCCATTGCAAGAGGCACAAACAACAGTACTAACAGGATGCCTAGCAGTTTTTTCATAGTGGTTCTCGCTTTCGTATAGTTCAGTTGTGCTCCCAACGTCGCCAGGCTGCCCGGACCGCGTTTGGGTATTCTTGTCTGCCACGGCTACCATTGTATCGGCCCAGTGCCAGAAACAGGTCACCGCGCTCCATATCAATATACATCCTCAGTATGCTGCAACCATAGCGCAAATTTGACTGAAGATGAAACAAGCGGGAAGGTCGGCTATCGCCGATAACGCGCGTCCAAAATGGCATAACCTGCATGTAACCCCGCGCGCCCGAACTCGAAATTGCATATTTACGAAAACCCGACTCTACCTGTATGAGTCCTAAAATAAGTGATGGCTCTAGACCGGCACGGCGCGCCTCATACCAAAGCGTTTGTAAAAATTCACGCCGCACCATGGTGTCAGGCATACGGCTATGCAAACGCTTCGACATGACATCAAACCATTTCTGCCATTCGATTCGATCACTTTCGCTCGTAAAATTTAAGTTTGGCGGTCGGGCATCTGTGATGGATCTGACCAGTGCGAGTCGCACAGCATCCGCTAAAACTTCTTCTCGCTGATTACCTGCAAACGCATTTTCCGGAGTGCTTATAAATACGACGCAAATCGACATTACTATCTTTACCAATAGCGTCAGCGATTGCGTCGTCATGACAAAATATCTGCTCAGCTTAGGTGAGCCCGAAGGAAAGAAAGAATATCTGTACGCGCCACAGAAGTAGCGGCATCATCGCGACGCCCTTGATACTCCAGTAAATCATCTTTCAAGCTGCGCTCGCCTATCACAACCCTATGCGGCACACCGATCAACTCCCAGTCTGCAAACATTGCCCCCGGGCGCTCGCCCCTGTCATCTAAAATCACGTCTATGCCAGCTTCCATCAGCAGGGCATAAAGGCTTTCTGTAGCCTCTCGCACTAACTCACTGCGATCATAGCCAAGCGGGCACAGCACGACCTCAAAGGGAGCGATAGAGAGTGGCCAAATGATGCCCTTTGCATCGAAATTCTGCTCAATGGCAGCTCCCAAAATACGCGTAATGCCAATGCCATAGCATCCCATTTGCATTAGCTGAGGTTTGCCGTGCTCATCAAGGTAGGTTGCCTTCATATCTTCAGAATAGCGAGTGCCTAGCTGGAAAACGTGACCTACTTCGATACCGCGCTGAATTTCAAGCAACCCCTTACCATCGGGCGAGGGATCACCAGCGACGACATTTCGAATATCAGCAACCGCTGGCTCAGGTAAATCACGCCCCCAATTGGCCCCGGTGTAGTGAAAATTCTCTTCATTGGCCCCGCATATAAAATCACTCATCAGCGCAACGGTACGGTCAGCTACAATTTTGACGGGCTTGATCGGACTAATAGGACCTAAATAACCAGGCTTGCTTCCGAAATGCTCCA
>CAYUDI010000099.1:0-292 GCA_964443585.1 uncultured Bifidobacterium sp. | reverse complement strand
GTCGCTCGCGAATCTGTATGGCCCGATACCCGGCAGCTTGGCAGCTTTGACTTCGTTAAGTTCATGATCGCCGCGAACTAACAGCAGCCATATCTCACGCGCTCCTTCATCGCGTTCTACCGACAACACGATGGATTTCACCGTGTCAATTAATGGCAATCCTAAAAATTGTGCAACCTCTTCACAACGTGATTTACCAGGGGTTGCCGTTTTTGACAGGGGCAGCCTCGGCGTATTTCTTGAATGCGATGGTGCGACTGCTTCAGCGGCCTCGATATTTGCAGCATACTCA
>CAYUDI010000098.1:0-9413 GCA_964443585.1 uncultured Bifidobacterium sp. | reverse complement strand
GCAGCGATGTCGGCGGTGTATGCATTCATCATTGCTGGAGTTGCGTATCGTGATTTGCGTTTGCCCCAAATTGGTAAAGTGTTGTTAGGCTCGGCGTCCATGTCAGCCATGCTGCTTTACATCATTACGAACGCCGTACTTTTTTCATTTTTAATGACCAGTGAAGGAATACCGCAAGCGATGGCGGGCTGGATCATGGACAAGGGTTTAGGACAAATTAGCTTCCTGCTGGTGGTGAACCTCTTGTTGCTATTGGCAGGTAATGTAATGGAGCCGTCATCCATCGTGTTGATCATGGCACCGATACTTTTTCCGGTTGCGGTGGCACTGGGTATCGATCCGGTGCACTTCGGAATTATCATGGTAGTGAATATGGAAATCGGTATGTGCCATCCTCCGGTTGGATTAAATCTCTACGTGGCCTCCGGCATTACCAAGATGGGCATTACGGAGTTAACTGTTGCGGTATTGCCGTGGTTATTCACCATGTTGGGATTTTTATTAATGATAACGTACGTACCGCAGTTATCACTCTGGCTGCCGCGTTTGTTGTTTGGTGGATGAGTGTAGGATTAAACCTAGCCTATTCATCGTGGAGCCTAGCTGATGACAAATGAACCAGCTGATTTATTCACCGCTATAGTCAAGGCTCCGTTTGGCGCCATTGGTATACGCGTCGAGCATGAGCAGCTTCATGAGCTAACCTACCTTCCTCCCGAGTATGAAGCCAAGCCTGGCCAGGACCCTTTATCTAAAAAAGTTGCAAAACAGGTGCAGGCGTATCTAAAAAATCCAGATCACGAATTCGATATCGATTTACCTATCGTAGGTACCGATCATCAGCGCAAAGTTTGGACCGTTATTAATGCCATACCCCGAGGATCTGTCTTGACCTATGCTCAGGTTGCCAGACGCATAGGTTCTGCACCCAGAGCAGTTGGGCAGGCATGCGGTGCGAATTGGTATCCGTTGATTATTCCCTGTCATCGGGTAACTGCAACGGGCGGCATAGGTGGTTTTGCGCGCCATGACGGTGGTTTTCATCAGAACGTAAAACGTTGGTTACTAAGGCATGAACACGTGCCAGGATTTTGATGACATTAGCGACAGATAAACCATCGTCCGTTGGTCAGGAAATCGCAGATGAATTCTGTGATGCTTTGTGGCTGGAGGATGGGTTGTCGCGCAACACCCTCGATGCTTACAAGCGAGATATTTTGTTATTTGCTGCCTGGTTGCATGCGCAGCACAGTAAAAATCTTTATGACGTTACGGAGACAGATTTAAATAGTTACTTCGCCTTTCGACATGCGAATACCAAAGCCAGCTCATCAAATCGCCGACTGGCAGTACTCCGGCGTTTCTATCATTTTGCTTTACGCAATGGGCGTATACACGCCGATCCATGTTTAAAGCTTAAATCTGCCAAACAACCACCTCGATTTCCCAAGACACTCTCTGAGCAGAACGTTGAATCATTGCTTGCTGTTCCAGATGTTAAAACGCCACTTGGTCTACGCGATCGCACTATGCTTGAAGTTATGTATGCGAGTGGTTTGCGCGTTTCGGAATTGGTACTTCTCAAGGCGATAGAGGTAGGTATGAATGAGGGGGTGTTGCGGATTACAGGTAAAGGTAATAAAACCCGGTTAGTTCCCTTTGGCGAAGAAGCCAGAGAGTGGATAGAGCGTTATATGAAAGAAGCACGGCCAACTATACTCAATAACAAAGTGAGCGATGCATTATTCGTCACCTCATTAGGCGGGTCATTGACACGCCAGATGTTTTGGACGCTGATAAAAAAATATGCGCTTAAAGCTGATATTAAAGTACCGCTGTCGCCACATACACTGAGGCATGCCTTTGCTACGCATTTATTAAATCATGGCGCAGATTTACGTGTTGTGCAGCTTTTGCTGGGTCATGCAGATATTTCCACGACACAGATTTATACGCATGTGGCTCGTGAACGCCTAAAGAAAATTCATGCACAACATCATCCACGCGGGTAGTTAGGCAGATTGATGCATAAACATACGCGCAGTTAAATAAGTGAAATTATCGTTGTGACCAGGTCTCCTGTACTATGGGAAGCGTCCAATCTGTGCATCAATTTTTTGGTAATTTTTTATTATGACGGCTGTTATTTTTATACTTATTGCGTATCTGTTGGGCTCGGTGTCTTTTGCTATTGTCGTTAGCAAGCTGTTTCGACTGGATGATCCGCGCACTTATGGATCTCAAAATCCTGGGGCTACCAACGTACTACGATCGGGTAACAAGCTGGCTGCTGTACTTACCTTGTTAGGCGATTGCGTAAAAGGTTGGGTTGCTGTTGCAGTAGCCGTCGGTTTAAATGAAAGTCTGCAATTGGGAGATGCAGTTATCGCTGGTGTAGCGTTAGCCGTATTCGCAGGTCATTTATGGCCCGTTTTTTTTCGTTTTCAGGGTGGTAAAGGCGTTGCAACAGCCTTGGGCGTACTGCTAGGCTTAAATCCAATTCTTGGTTTAGCTACTTTAGCTACCTGGCTGATTATTGCGCGTGCATTTCGCTATTCTTCGTTAGCTGCATTAGCGTCAGCCATCTTTGCGCCGTTTTACTACGGTTTATTATTTGGCGTCCGAGCCCAATTATTGGCTGTGGCGATTATGAGCGTGATGTTGATTTACCGTCATCGATCCAACATCGCTAATCTTTTGAGCGGAAAAGAAAGCCGTATTGGCCAGAAAAAAGAAGAGCCACCTGAACCAACAGATGGCCAATAGTCGTTAGCTTAGTTCATTCAGTGGCCAACGTGGCTTTACATTGAATCCGTAATCAAGGCTCGCAGCATTCGGATGACGTTGTAATCTGAGTGCGCCGGCAAACGCGATCATCGCGCCATTGTCAGTACACAGTTCCAGTTCAGGATAAAAAACCTGAAAGTGTTTTTTAGCTGCAGCGGCATTGAGTGCAGCACGTAACTGCGTATTGGCGCCAACGCCACCAGCGATTACCAAACGCTTGAGCCGTGTTTGTTTTAAAGCTGTCTGGCATTTGGCGACGAGCACATCAACGATGGCATCGACAAATGATCGTGCGATATTGGCTTTGTCGTTTTCGCTCAGTTCACCTTCATGACGTTTTACCAGGGTTAGTACCGCTGTTTTTAATCCTGAAAAACTAAAATCCAAATTTTTTGAATGCAGCATAGGCCGCGGCAAGGTATAGACAGTAGGGTCGCCATGCTCAGCCAAGCGTGAAATAGCGGGCCCACCGGGATATCCCAGGCCGAGTAATTTGGCCGATTTATCAAATGCTTCACCAGCGGCATCATCCAGCGTTTCGCCGAGCAAGGTGTAGTCGCCCACGCCACCGACTCGCATCAACTGCGTATGGCCACCAGAGACTAGTAGCGCCACAAAGGGAAACTCCGGAGCTTTTTCTGAAAGCATAGGAGAGAGCAAATGTCCTTCGAGATGATGCACACCCATCACGGGTTTAGCTAATGCAAGAGCAAGACCATTCGCAATGGCAGCACCGACTAATAAAGCACCTGCCAAACCAGGACCTTGGGTATAGGCGATGGCATCAATGGCAGACAATGACAGCCCGCTATCAGCGAGTATTTTTTCCAATAAGGGTATGGCACGTTTGACGTGATCTCTGGAGGCCAGCTCGGGCACTACGCCACCGTACTCTTCATGCATGGCGACTTGTGAGTGCAGTGCGTGCGCGAGTAGGCCGCGCTCGGTATGGTACAGCGCCAAACCCGTTTCGTCACATGAGGACTCGACGCCAAGAACGATCATTTGACTAGAAAGATAAAACCAATGGAAACCGCATTTTAGTGTAAAGCCCTAATCTGCGGCGCTTTGTTGGTGACGGAAGATAGTATGAGCTCTGTTATGTTGCTATGACCTGTACTAGATATTCGTTGTAAGCTTGCGTGCTATGGATACGACGAACTCAGTATTTTCAGCAGCGCCTTATATTCGCGAAATTGCCCGCGGCAAAAAAGGCGCGCGCGATCTAGCGCGAGAAGACGCACGTAAGCTCTTTGCCGCCATGTTACATGGTGAGGTCTCTGATCTCGAGCTAGGCGGTTTTTTGATAGGCATGCGCATCAAAGGTGAGTCAGTTGCAGAGATCGCTGGTTTTTTAGATGCAGTGGAATCGTCGTTTGATGCCTTACCCTCACCTGAGTCTGAATTTTCGCCAGTGGTTATTCCAAGTTATAACGGTTCGCGGCAAATGCCCAATTTGACGCCACTCTTGGCATGTTTGCTCGCGCGTGAAGGCGTGCCGGTAATGATGCACGGGCTACTCAGCGACCCGGGTCGGGTCACGAGTGCAGAAATTCTTCAGTTACTTGGAGTGCATCCCGTAAGTCAGCATGACGATGCACATAACTTTATGCTGCGTAGCTTCGAGCAAAGACAACCGGTATTTTTTCCTATTCAGTGGTTAGCTCCTCGTGTTTATCGTTTGCTGGAAGTGCGCAGAGTCCTAGGCTTGCGTAATTCCACGCATACACTGGTTAAGATCATGCAGCCATTTGAACAACCTGCACTGCGCCTGGTTTCGTACACGCATCCAGAGTATTTGACGATGCTAACTGACTATTTTTCAACTGAAGCCCCAGCACAGCGCGGTGATGTATTTCTTATGCGCGGCACAGAAGGCGAAACAGTAGCCAATGCAAAGCGCGCCCAGTCAGTGACCTGGTTTCATAAAAATCAGCCGACTGTTTTAGTAGAAAAACAGTCGCCGGTCGATGAATTACCTCCGTTGCCTGCTGCCAGTGATGCGCAAACGACGGCACACTGGATTAGTGACGTTCTCGCTAATCGTCAACCAGTGCCTGAGCCTATTGCAGAGCAAGTGAAGCAGTGTTTAAACGTGGCTCGTCAACTAAGGCAGCAACATCATGAATGAGCAGTTTGATGTAGCCATTATTGGCGCGGGCGCTGCGGGCATGATGTGCGCTGCTGTTGCGGGGCAGCGGGGTAAGCGCGTTGTGTTGATAGATCACGCAGAGAAGTTGGCAGAAAAAATTCGTATCTCCGGCGGTGGGCGCTGTAACTTTACGAATATCAGCGTAGGTCCTCAAAATTTTTTGTCACAAAATCCACATTTTTGCAAAAGTGCGCTGTCACGTTATACGCCTCAGGATTTCATTGCATTGGTCAAACGTCATGGAATTGCGTTTCATGAAAAGCATAAAGGCCAACTGTTTTGCGATCGCTCGGCAGAAGACATCATCGCTATGCTTAAAGCAGAATGTGATACCGGGCATGTGCAATGGCGTATGCCGGTATCAGTGAAATCGGTATCAAAACTGACTGATGGTTTTTCAGTAAAGACCGCTCATGGAGATATTGCAGCCTCGGCATTGGTGATTGCCACCGGGGGTCTATCCATTCCTAAAATCGGTGCGACGGATTTTGCTTATCGGATTGCAAAACAATTTGATGTGCCATTGGTTGAGACTAGACCAGCCCTAGTACCCCTTACCTTTGATGAATCGGGCTGGCAATCGTTTATTGCTATGGCGGGTATTTCGCTGGAGGTTGATGTCACCTGCGGTGAGAAAAAATCGCGTGGAGAGTTTAGGGAGGATTTGTTATTTACTCACCGTGGTTTGTCGGGTCCGGCGGTTTTGCAGATTTCCAGTTTTTGGCGAGAGGGTGCCGCTTTAACACTTAATTTATTACCGGCGCTGGACGTCGTTCAGACCTTGATCGACGAAAAACAGGCAATACGTAAAAATTTGGGTAACTGGCTCTCCCAGTTTCTGCCCACACGGCTAGCCGAGGCATGGTTACAGTCGCAGGGTCTGAGTCCCGATGCGCGCATACCTGAATTGCCAGATAAGCAACTGCGTCGATTGGGTGAATCGCTCAACCGCTGGGCTTTAAAACCTCAAGGATCCGAAGGGTATCGTAAGGCTGAGGTAACCCTGGGCGGAGTTGATACCCGCGCTCTATCCCAGCAGACATTAATGGCTAATAAAGTCCCGGGGCTTTATTTCATAGGCGAATCCGTGGATGTCACTGGCTGGCTGGGCGGGTATAACTTCCAATGGGCCTGGGCTTCCGGGGTTGCCGCTGGATTGTCTTTTTAGTACCTGATTTGATAAACAGAAAGGATTTCAAGCTTGGGCTTCCGCTTGGGAAGTTCGGCTGCTATAATCGCGTGCTCTGCTAATCCAGTAAATTCTTATTAATTCATGACCACAGTTCGCTTAAAAGAAAACGAGCCCTTTGAAGTAGCTTTACGCCGCTTCAAGCGCAGCATAGAAAAAACAGGTCTGCTGACCGAATTGCGCGCCAGAGAGTTCTACGAAAAGCCCACTTCCGAGCGCAAGCGTAAACACGCCGCAGCGGTTAAGCGCCATTACAAGCGCATCCGCAGCCAGCAGTTGCCTAAGAAGTTGTTCTAATCGTTTGCCTCGCCCTTGGGTGAGGCAGCACTATCGCAAACCCGCTCCGGAGTACCCGCAGCGGGTTTTGGCGTTTTTATGTGGCGGCAGCGTTTGCCGTAGCCAGGTAAGGAGATATACATGAGCTTGAAAGATCAAATCACAGACGATATGAAAGCCGCTATGCGGGCAAAGGAAAGCGCCCGACTTGGCACTATTCGTTTACTGACAGCGGCTATTAAACAAAAAGAAGTCGATGAGCGCATAGAGCTGACGGACGATCAGATACTGGCGATTATTGAGAAAATGATTAAACAGCGCAAAGACTCCATCAGTCAGTTTGAAGCGGGTGGACGTCAAGATTTGGCGGATATAGAAAAATCCGAACTGGTTATTTTGTCTGCCTACATGCCTGCGGCTTTGTCAGAAGCCGATGTGCAGGCCGAAATTAATGCAGCTGTAGCGGCGGTTGGTGCTGCTGGTCCCCAGGATATGGGCAAGGTCATGGGCGTACTCAAGCCCAAGCTTGCTGGTCGTGCAGACATGACCGCGGTATCTGCGTTGGTCAAGGCCGCGCTGAGTAAATAAACCAGCGCCCCGATTGTTAGCAAAGTAGTCCAGCGGCGTTGGTTGTCGAATGATTCCACAGAGCTTCATCCAAGATCTGCTTAATCGCGTTGATATAGTCGACGTGGTTAGTCGCTATGTGCAACTTAAAAAGGGCGGCGCTAATTTCGGCGGACTCTGTCCCTTTCATAACGAAAAATCCCCCAGCTTTACAGTCAGTCCCACCAAGCAGTTTTATCACTGCTTTGGTTGTGGTGCTCATGGAACGGCCATAGGCTTTTTGATGGAGTACTCAGGGCTGGGATTTGTTGAAGCAGTAAAGGATCTGGCGCAAGGCGTGGGCATGACAGTGCCTGAACAAGAAGACAAACTACCGCCAGCGCAACGCGCACAACTGCAGGCAAAAAGCCTTGCACTGTCTGATGCTATGACCTTGGCGTGTAATTTTTACCGACAACAATTACGTGCAGCAAGTGGCGCCATCGACTACCTCAAAGGACGTGGGCTCAGTGGTGAGATTGCAGCAAAATTTTGGATAGGCTATGCCCCCGATGGTTGGGACAGTTTGCGACAGGTGTTTACAGATTATGACAACCCGGTCTTAGTTGAATCGGGCCTCGTCATAGATCGTTCTGAGGAAGAGGGTGGTCAACGCAAACGCTACGACAGGTTTCGCGATCGGATCATGTTCCCAATTCGTAACACCAAAGGTCAGGTAATAGGTTTTGGTGGACGCGTTATGGGCGCAGGTGAGCCAAAATATTTGAATTCCCCCGAAACGCCGCTTTTCCAAAAGGGTAATGAGTTATACGGACTGTTCGAAGCGCGTCAAGCCATTCGTGACAAAGGTTATGTGTTGGTTACTGAAGGCTATATGGATGTGGTCGCACTAGCGCAATTTGGATTTGAGCAAGCGGTTGCTACCTTGGGCACAGCATGCACACCTATGCATGTACAAAAATTATTAAGGCAAACAGATCAAGTCATTTTTAGTTTTGACGGCGATGCGGCTGGCCGACGTGCAGCCCGTCGCGCATTAGAAGCCTGTCTGCAGCATGCCTCTGATAGCCGCACACTAAAATTTTTGTTTTTGCCTAAAGAGCACGATCCGGATAGCTACATACGCGAGCACGGACATGAAGCATTTGAAAAATTTGTTTTGGAATCGGTGCCATTGTCACAGTTTCTTGTGAGTGAAGTCACCGACGGTAAAGACCTCTCAACAGCCGAAGGCAGGGCGCGTGCGCAGTATGACGCCAAGCCACTGTTACAAGCGATGCCAGCATCGGCATTGCGTCTTCAATTACTGCGCCAGCTAGCGCAGGTTACTGAAAGTAGTGTGCAGGAGATTGAATCTTTGTTTGAGTTGGAAACACGCGCCACCTCCAGGCGAGCAGCGGCTCCGGTTGCCCGCCGCAAGCCACCGATAGAGCTAGAACGCCAAGTATTAAGATTACTACTGACTCACCCGTCGTTGGCTAGCACTTTAGCCGATAGTGACCTTGAACTAATTAGTCGCACCTCACCTGATGCGGGTGCCATGCTGCAGACGGTGGTGAGTGCCGCGCGGTCTATTTCTTCAGAGGCCAGTTTTGCAGCGTTATCTGAAGCCTTACGCGAGCAGGGTGCAGATCTGGACGGCATGCTGGCTGAAATCGCTGCCGAACCGCCATCGGATCCGGCTTTTGCTAAGCGCGAACTGGCTGGAGCTGTGCGTCAGACAACGATCAGATTATTGAAGTCGGAACAAGATCAACTTGCAGCTGGAGGCATGTCCAGTGAAGAGCATCGCGCGCGTTACCGTGAAATCACCTTAGACCTTGAAAAATTGCGCGCTGCTGCCGACAAAGATAGTTCTGCAGATTGAGTTTTTGCAAGAAACCGCAACTACTTGCATATCTAGAAACATATTGATGAACCTTGGTAGTTCGATATCGATAAAAAAGATATTTATTATGGTTACGTCAAGTCTTGCCAGAAAGAGAATAAGCTTGCTTGTGATATACTCGAAAGCTTTCGAAAAACCGCTTAGGACGTCTCCGAAAGTGCCGCTGGCTTGTTTTAATTTTCTGCCATCGACATTTTCTGAGACGATTCTTTAAGCTAGAAACGTACTATTTATTCTGCTGGACAGACGGCCCCGACCCTGCAGATTAGCCCGGCAAAATGACCGGCCTGCAACAAAGCTGACGAATCAGCCCGGCCCGTGCTCCAGTTCCTTTTGCAGCATCGGCAATTCCATTTGGTGGATGAACCCATGGCGACAAACAAAAAAACCGTTAAAACTAGTGCGGCCAAATCCAAGGCCGTTAAACCTACTTCCTCGCGAGCTGCGGCAAAAAATGTCAAAACAACCGCGAAATCTCCTGTGAAAAAAACTACTTCCGCTCCGGCTAAAAAAGTGGCCACTAAGGCCCCGGCTAAGGCCGCTGTAAAGACTCC
>CAYUDI010000097.1:7412-9478 GCA_964443585.1 uncultured Bifidobacterium sp. | reverse complement strand
CCATGGCATGGTTGCTTGATGCGCCCAATTTACTCGCTAGCGACGCATTGCAATGGCAAGGAAAAATCGCCAGCTTAGGTGACTCGGCAGCATTTGATGTTCACGATTGGTTGATGAATCTTGAGGAGCAACCCAATGACTTGCATGCTGCCTTGGGTATCACTCGCTTTACGCGATTGGGTCGGTATGCAGAAAAACTGCTGGCCATTTATTTCGAACACGTTGAACGATTACATCTGCACGGGCTGCAGGTACGTGCAGGAAAAAATGAAACGGTAGGTGAATTTGATTTTTTGCTACGCGAAAAAGAAGGTTTGGTGCATTGGGAGTTTGCAACTAAATTTTATTTACTCTGTTCCAGTAATAGCGCTTACGCACAAATTCAGCAGGCGGATTATTTTGTTGGCCCCAATCTAGCCGATACGTTGGGCGCAAAAATGAAAAAAATTTTTGAGCGACAGCTATTACTTGGTACCCATCCAGCTGCAAAAGAATTAGTGCACGAACCCTTAATCGCTGCCCAAGCGTTGATTAAGGGTTGGTTGTTTTATCGCCGAGAAGAGACCATTCATTCCACTTCGCTAGGAATATCTCGGTCGCATTGCCGCGGCTGGTGGTGCACCCTGGCCGAATTTGAGGAACATGTCGGAGATGAATGCGCGATTTTGCCGCGGCTTTCATGGCTGGCACCTGCGCGTTTATCCATAGAGGAGGGCATGCAGCGGAATGAATTGCGTGACGTGCTCACTGCGCGATTTAATGACGATTCCATGCCTGTCATGGTCGCCACGTTTAATAAACACGGCAATGAATTATTTGAAGTTGATAGAGGTTTTGTCGTACCCAATGACTGGAAAGAACGCGCTCATGAACGCTTGCGAGGACTGGCAGCGCCAAGCTGCTAAAACGCAGCGTGTAATCGCTTTACGTACCGACGTGTTTTTGTTCGCCTATTAAATGCAGGGAATCATATTCTCGTTGGTTTGCCGCATGCCTGCGCATGACGACCCACATAATTCCTGACACAAACAAGCCAAACATAACAATGACACTGTTTACGCTGAAATCTAATTTAATCAGCAAAGCATACAGTGCCAGCATAAGTAATATTGATGCGTTCTCACTGAAATTTTGTACAGCGATAGAATGGCCCGCGCTCATCAATACATGACCACGGTGCTGTAACAACGCATTCATAGGTACAACGAAAAATCCCGACAGTGCGCCTATGAGTACCAGTAGTGGATAGGCCAACTCTACGCTATGAGCCCAGGTCATTAGTATGACAATGATCCCCATGGCAAACCCCATAGGCATCACGGTGAGTGATTTTTTCAGTGGTATGCGTCGCGCAGCGGCCATGGCACCAAAGGCAACGCCGAATGCCACCACTCCTTGCAGTATGGCGCCTTTGGCCAGCGGCATATTGAGGGCTTGTTCAGCCCATTTGAGAACGATGAACTGCAGGGTTGCACCAGCGCCCCAAAAGAGTGAGGTCACTGCGAGCGAAATTTGACCCAGCCTGTCTTTCCAGAGCGTGATAAAGCAATGGGAAAAATCCACTATCAATTTGATGGGGTTGCGCTCTTGGGCTGCGTAGCGTGCACCCGTATCAGGAATTTTAAGATTGAATGCGGCTGCCAGTAGGTAGGAGAACATCACGACCGCCAGCGCGACTTCTAATGAAACGCTGAGTTCCAGATGCGTAAAAGGTAGCAAAGCGGAGATGGTTGCCGCAAATCGCTCACTAACTAATGCACCACCCAGAACAGTGCCAAAAATAATGGAGAGTACGGTTAAACCTTCTATCCAGCCATTGGCAGCGACTAATTTTTCAGGGGGCAGTAATTCGGTAAGAATGCCGTATTTTGCAGGCGAATACGCAGCCGCACCAAATCCAACCACCGCATATGCGATTAATGGATGTACGCTGAAAAACATCATGATACAACCGACCACCTTGACTAAATTGGTGATGAACATGACCCGACCTTTGGGTAGCTCATCAGCAAACGCGCCGACAAATGGCGCGAGGATGACGTAGGAGGTCACAAAGAAAAGCTTGA
>CAYUDI010000097.1:4665-7402 GCA_964443585.1 uncultured Bifidobacterium sp. | reverse complement strand
CTTGAGCATGGGCGTCATCCACGCCGGGGATTGCGTAGACACCAGCATAGAAATTGCAACAATAAGCAGTGCGTTGTCGGCGAGCGACGAAAAAAACTGCGCTGCCATGATGGTGTAGAAGCCGCGATTCATGCTGAAAAATCAGTCAGAGTGTGACGACAGACCGGAGATGCTGTGCGTTCAGTTCGATGAAAAAATTGTGCAGATAAAATCACACCACTGATTGCATCCCTAGGTTGACAGAGTATGGGTAAACAAGCCGCAAATCTCAGGGTTGGGATAACCACATCCTTCCAAGATCAACGGCTTTATACCATGAAATCTAATGAGTAATCGTATCAACCTCGCTTAGCAGGGCAAGTGTCCGGTAAAATGCAGGGTTATTCACTGACTACTCTTCCCACGATTCACGATGCCTCGACCAATAGTCGCCACGACGGACGTCACGGCCATGCAATCCAACCTGGCCATAGCGCAAGCAGCTATGCCAGGTTCCAAAATTTGGGCAGTCATTAAAGCCGACGCCTATGGACATGGCCTGGAAAATGGCCTGCACGGTTTTGCACTAGCAGATGGTCTCTCTTTGATTGAATTTGATCGCGCTGTAAAGCTGCGTGAACTCGGTTGGACGAAACCCATCATGATGATGCAGGGCATGTTCGAGTCTGTTGATCTGGATGTTATCAGCCAATATCGCCTACAACCTGTGGTGCATAACCATGAACAGTTAGAGATGTTGTCTAAAGCGCGCCTCGATGCACCTTTGCATGTTCATTTAAAAATCAATTCAGGTATGAATCGTTTAGGTTTCTTACCTGAGCAAACGCATGATGCGTATTCTCGTCTTACCGCGATGCCCGCAGTCGGTGCCATTTCACTGATTACGCATTTTGCCAATGCAGATTCACGCGATGTTTCACCCGACGTTGCGACCCAGGTAGCCACATTTAAAAAGCATACTGCCGATATACAGGCAGAAATTAGTTGATCGAATTCTCCAGCCATTTTGATGCATCCTGAGGTAAGAGGTGATTGGATACGCCCCGGTGTGATGCTCTACGGCGGTTCACCAAGCAGCGGAGACGCTGCATCATTCGGCCTCAAAGCTGCTATGACCTTAAGTAGTCGGGTGATTGCTGTGCAGTCGATACGTGCCGGTGACTCGGTAGGTTATGGCAGCCTGTTTCGCGCTGAGCGCGATATGCGTATCGGTATCGTTGCGTGCGGCTATGCCGATGGCTACCCGCGTCATGCAACCACCGGCGCGCCGGTGTTAGTGGACGGGGTGCGTACTCGGTTGTTAGGTCGAGTTTCCATGGATATGCTTAACGTTGATCTGAGTCCGGTACCGCAAGCCCATGTGGGCAGTGACGTCACCTTGTGGGGTGATAACTTACCTATTGACGAAGTCGCAGCCGCCGCAGGCACGATACGATATGAACTCATGTGTGCCATTACACCACGCGAGCACTATGGCCAAGTCAAAAACGCAGTACAGCTGCACCGAATGTGGTGGCGTGAGTAATAAATGGGTTGGTCAATGTCCAGCCTGTGAGCGCTGGAATACGCTGGTTGAATCCATCGTTGAAACGCCGACCAATCGTTATTCCGCACCTCAGGGATTGGCCAAGGGCGCTCCTGTTATGCGCTTAGCAGATATTGAAGCAACCGATGTCCCTCGCTTTGGTACAGGGATCGATGAATTTGATCGCGTACTTGGCGGCGGGCTAGTTGCCGGTGGTGTGGTGTTGATTGGTGGCGATCCCGGGATAGGCAAATCCACTTTATTGTTGCAGGCCTTAGCTAACGTATCTAAATTTAAGCGCGCTTTGTATGTCAGTGGAGAAGAGTCCGGTGCGCAAGTGGCTTTGCGTGCCCGCAGACTCGCTATTGATGCCGACACCCTTCAGCTACAAGCTGAAATTCAGCTAGAGAAAATTCTGGCTACGCTGGCAGAGGAAAAGCCTGATGTTGCCGTTATCGACTCCATACAAACTATCTATTCAGATGCATTAAGTTCTGCGCCCGGATCAGTTGCTCAAGTACGTGAGTGTGCGGCACAGCTAACTCGCATAGCTAAACAAACGGATATCACGATTATTTTGGTCGGTCATGTCACTAAAGAAGGCACACTGGCAGGCCCGCGAGTACTTGAACATATCGTAGATACTGTTTTGTATTTCGAGGGCGATACGCATTCAAGTTTTCGTTTGGTTCGCGCCTTTAAAAATCGTTTTGGCGCAATTAATGAACTGGGCGTGTTTGCGATGACTGAAAAAGGTCTTAAAGGCGTATCGAATCCGTCGGCACTATTTTTATCTCAACATGACAGCCTGGTTCCTGGTTCATGTGTCATGGTTACGCAAGAGGGAACGCGCCCTTTGCTGGTCGAAATACAAGCGTTGGTCGATGCATCGCATGTGCCCAATGCACGTCGCCTGACAGTAGGCTTGGAGCAAAATCGTTTAGCCATGTTATTGGCTGTATTGCACCGTCATGCCGGAGTGGCTGCGTTTGATCAGGATGTATTTATTAACGCAGTAGGTGGCGTAAAAATTACCGAACCTGCAGCGGATCTTCCGGTGCTGCTGGCGATACAGTCGTCCATGCGCAATAAGCCACTACCCCGAGGACTGGTCGCGTTTGGTGAAGTAGGTTTAGCTGGTGAAATTCGACCCGCACCGCGCGGTCAAGAACGTTTACGTGAAGCGGCAAAATTAGGTTTTTCTATAGCCTT
>CAYUDI010000097.1:0-4655 GCA_964443585.1 uncultured Bifidobacterium sp. | reverse complement strand
CAAAGCGAATTTGCCCAAACAAAAAATCGAAGGCCTGCAAGTTATTGGAGTGGAGCGTATAGATCAAGCCATGAATCAGGTCAGAGAACTGCAGTAATGTTTACTGCATCGCCAGCGATGCAGCCCGCAAGCCACTGCGTACAGCCCCTTCTATAGTGGCTGGATAATCGCCAGCAGTATAGTCACCGGCTAACCAAAGATTAGTCAATGCCGTTTCATTGGCGGGGCGATGTAAATTAGGAGTGCATGCAAATGTTGCACGCTTTTCTGTCAGAACCCAAGACCATACCGGTGTCGCTAATTCATCGCGTTGAAAAATCTCTGCCAGTTGTTTTGCAACAGCTTGCTCTAACGCGGATAGACCCAGAGAGAGAGCTGGCGACGAGGCGCTAATAACAACCGCCAACAACCCTGCCTGGGTGGGATCCAGCTGGCCACGATCAAAAACGAATTGCCCCCAGTGCCCGGACTCGGCGTGTTCTTTCAAAGCGAAAAATGGTGCAGTGAGCCGAACTGACGTGTCGTATTTCAGGTAGCAGGTAGTAATAGGTTCGTATTCAAAATTTAGTGTTTCTGACAGCGAGCTATCTAACGGCTCCAGTAGCGATAGTGCAGCGTAGGCAGGAGTAGCCAAAATAATTCTATCAACCTGCTGATCAACATGGTCTCCTGAGATGCGCCATAGCTTTGCATCGCGCTGTATGCCACGAACATGCACGCCTAGTTGTACTTTGCTGCCGCGTTTTTCCAGATAATTGATAGCCGCATCAGGAAATAAAGCAGACAGATCACGCGTTGGTAGCAGCATGTCGGATGCACTGCGTGCAGCACCCAAACTATCACCCAATGTTTTAAGAAACACGCGGGCAGAAGCACGCTCTGGCGGCGTATTTAATGCCGATATACACAGTGGCCGCCACATTAGTTGTACGAGGCGCTCGGTTTGCTCTAAGCGATCTAATAATTCACTAACAGTACAATCGACATGAAGTTGCCAGCCCATCCAGCGCGCGGCAGTTGAAAATCGTGCCAGTGATAATTTGTCACTTAACGATAATCCATGCGATGTAAATAAAGCATACAAAAGATGCAGTGGTGCGGGCAGTCGTCCGGCAATAAACTCCATGCCATCGGTGGTAGGTGGATAGCGCATTTGCAGCGGCAATCTCAGCAATGCCTTTGATGGAGCGATACCCACGGTTTGCATCATGCGTAGGGTATCGTGATATGCGCCAAGCAAAATATGCTGACCGTTGTCGAGTTCATGGCCTTGATGTTCGACGCGACGCGCTCGTCCACCCGGCGTGCGGGCAGCCTCTATAACTGTTACATGCGCACCGCGGCGAGCGAGCTCAACAGCTGCTGCGCAGCCAGCCCATCCTGCACCTATAACGGCGAATTTCACGATGTATGCATACTCGCTGGCTTGATCCAGGTTTTCCACGCCAACCAAAGTTTGCGTATAGGCGTGAGTGAAACTTTATGCTGTAGCACACGCAGACCATCATTGGCGATTTCATCGAGCAGGGTTCGATAAATTGCTGCCATGATCAACCCGGGCCGTTGTGCTCTTCTGTCGACGGCGGGTAAGTAGGCCAAGGCTTCGTTATAGTAAGACTGCGCACGAGCGAGCTGGAATGTCATCAGGGCTTCAAAACGCTCACTGTGTTTTGCGTTGAGTATGTCGGCAGCAGTGACATCAAATTTTTGCAACTCACTAATGGGTAAATAAATGCGACCGCGACGCGCATCTTCTCCCACATCACGAATGATATTTGTCAGTTGAAAAGCCATACCCAATTTTTCGGCATAGACCAATGTGCGTTGATCTGTATAACCAAAAATACTGGCAGAGAGTATGCCCACGACGCTGGCTACATGCCAGCAATACCGTTCCAGTGCCTGAAAATCAAGGTAGCGCGTTTGGGTTAAATCCATTTCCATGCCATCAATGACTGCCATCAAATGCTCGCCGCGCAAATTAAATGGAATTAAGTGCGGCTGTAATGCTTTTGTGACCGGATGCGTGGGAGCGCCAGCTAGCATTTGTTGTATTTCATGTCGCCACCATTGCAAACTCGTTTGAGCAATTGATGCATCCGATGTTTCATCCACGACGTCATCGACTTCTCGGCAAAAGGCATACAGCGCAGTTATGGCTTGTCGGCGTTGAGGCGGCAGAAATAGAAAGCTGTAATAAAAGCTGGAGCCGCTTTGTGCTGCTTTCTGCTGGCAGTAATCTTCAGGAGTCATCAGAAATAATGGGATTTATGTGTGTACGCCAAATGGTATCTCAGGTTGACACTGAATTTGACTATGCCGGTTTGGCCGCAACTGATGCAAAGCGCAGCGCGCGCCAGCCCAGCAACAGCCAGTCATAGGATGTTAGTGTCGGACGCTGTTTGAATACATCGTAATTAACAGCTTCGATTTTTTCGAGTATGCGTAAGCCACCCTGCACAATAAACCGAAGTTCCCATCCCAGTCGGCCACCTACATGCAGTGCCAATGGCGCCCCCTTCAACATGAGCGCGCGAGTACGTTGGACTTCAAATTGCATTAAGGCGCGCCAGTGATGATCTGCTTTTCCATCGGTGATCTGCTGTTCAATCACTCTAAAGCGCGCCAGATCTTCCTCTGGAATATAGATGCGCGATTTTTTTATATCGATAGCGACATCCTGCAAAAAATTTATAAGCTGAAGCGCACTGCAAATAGCATCGCTTTGATCGAGAAAATCTGGTGAATACTGGTCAGATAATGCAAGCATGATGCGGCCTACAGGATTAGCTGAGCGAGTACAGTAATCCAGCAATTCATCATAGCTGGCATAGCGCAGCTGATGCACATCCTGACGAAATGCCGATAACAAATCGCGCAGTAATTGCGTGTTGAGGTGATGTTCTTTTAGCGTTAAGGCGAGCTGTTGAAATAACGCGTTGTCTGAGGGTTGACCAGCATCTATACGGTCTAGCTCTGCCTCATAGGCATCCAATGCAGCTATGCGCTCCTGGGGCGCGGCATCTCCTTCATCCGCAATATCATCTGCGCTGCGGGCAAAAGCATAAATAACACGCACCGGCGCACGCAGTGCGGGCGGCAGCAATGGCGAGGCAACTGGAAAATTTTCGTAATGAGCGTTAGGCATGGACAGGTGCGATGGCGGCTCTTGGTCAGGGCTTTACGTTTATTTAACGGGGGCGTAAGCATTCGATATAATTACTAACCTAAAAGTCAGTAATTCAGGAAAACAGCGATAAATCCCTGTTTTGATGCTCTCTAAAAATTTCAAAGGGAGCATTTCCATAGTAATTAATACGAGCTTAACGCCCAATGGGTTGGCCGAATAGTAAAGGATAAAACGTGCTCCGCTTTGACTCTCTGACTACTTTGGGTCGTGTATTGCCTGCTTTCTGGTTCATATGCGTGCTGCTTACCGCCTGCTCGCGTCCAGTTGAACGAGCTGAGGAGATCCGGCCAGTAAGAGCAATGGTCGTGGCGGAGGCCAGCAGTAAATCACTCATTGAACTCGCTGGAGAGATACAACCACGCTATGAATCACAACTAGGTTTTCGCGTCGGCGGCAAATTGATCGCTCGCAAGGTAGAGGTTGGCAGCACGGTCAAACGGGGTCAATTGCTGATGCAATTAGATCCCTTGGATTTGCAGTTAGCTCAGTCGCAGGCCAAAGCCTCAGTCAATTCCGCAGAGAGTAGCCTTGCATTAGCTAAGGCCGATCTGGATCGTTACCGCGAACTTCGTCAGAAAAATTTCGTCAGTCAGGCTTTGCTAGAGGCAAAAGAAGCCGGATATAAATCTTCGCTGGCAGCCTTTGAACAAGCCAACGCAGGCTTAAAAGTGCAAGCCAATCAAAGCAGTTATTCCAATTTGTATGCCGATGCTGACGGCGTAATTACCGCGTTGCTGGTTGAAGTAGGTCAGGTGGTTGCGCCGGGCATGCCGGTGGTTAAGCTCGCTCGCGCAGGTGAAAAAGAAGTCAGAGTTAGCATCCCTGAAGATCAGATTGCGGTGCTGGGTCAGGTCACTGATTTGGCAGTTAAGACCTGGGCCAATCCGAATGTCACCATAAGCGGTCGTCTGCGTGAGCTTTCACCGATGGCTGACCCGGCAACGCGAACCTACACAGCCAAAATAGCAATACCCAGAGCAGGTTCTGAAATACGGTTAGGCATGACAGCGACAGTGCAATTTGCCGTGCCGACTATGGCGGGCATACGTCTTCCTATGACGGCATTGGTCAATAGCAAAGAGGGTAATGCGGTGTGGGTGGTTGAAAACGGTGTAGTGAAATTAGTACCGGTGCAGCTAGCCAGTGCTTCGGGTTCGGAGGTGGTGATTACTCAGGGCCTTAACGGCGGACAAACGGTGGTCACAGCCGGCGTGAATCAACTCAGAGCAGGGCAGAAAGTCAGTTTGCTAGGTCAGGAATTATCTGGTTCGAGCGACGAACGTAAACCTGCGGCGGCGGGAACGCAAAAATGAAAGGTCGACTGAATCTTTCGCGCTGGGCACTCGAGCACATACCGTTTATTCGCTACCTGATCGTGGTGCTGCTGCTGGGCGGCATTATGAGTTATGGCAAGCTGGGGCAGGACGAAGATCCGCCATTCACTTTCCGCGCTATGGTGATACGC
>CAYUDI010000096.1:0-9823 GCA_964443585.1 uncultured Bifidobacterium sp. | reverse complement strand
GGTCGAAGTTTTTGGTGCATCCCGACATGGAACTTTAGCTCCCTATGTGCTTGATGAAGCAGGGATTAAAGCAATACCCGATGAAGAGCTAGGTAAGACTATTCACGCACTATTCGGTAAGGCTGAGGTTGAAAACACGACGGTTACTACCGGAGCAGCTGACCAAACAAATACTAATACCACTGTAACTACTCCAATAAAAAATAAAGACCCACTACGTGAAGAGTTCATCAAAGAACTATCAAACATATTACTAGCCACAGAAAATGGCCAGCGCGATCCAGCCGCAATGAAGCAAACAATTCAACGATTGATGACCGACCCAGCGCTTCAAAGCACACTTGCGGGTTTGGTTAAAGCCAACCCTGTTTTAGGTGAGCTATTACAACGACAAGGGGCACTCAATCGAGCGCGTGAGGTATTTATTCTTGAAATGACGCGCAATCCCAAATTTTTAGAGCAAATAAAAAATGGTGACGAAGTGCTGTTTACCTCAGTAGGACTATTAACACCGGATAATTTGCGGCACCAGCTACATAAATTATTTGGCTTCTCAGCGAGCGGCGATGAGAAGGAAATGGTTGCCATACAAGCGCAAGCTTGGGAAGATCTGCGAAAAGAAGTGGCTGGTGGTCGTATCGTAATCAATGGTGATGTGGTTAAGGCAGACATCATTGATTTTAATTTAGGCGTGAATAAGGGCGCCACTGTCTTGGCAACGAATCCGATCATCGGTGAAGCTGTCAGCGGAACTAAGTACGCCAATACGCTCGTCAATGATGAATCCATGATCAGACTTCAAATTGCTACAACCAGTCGTGTTCAAAAAAAGCAAACCGAGTTAAATTCAAAAATCGCTTTACGGACCAACAATCCTCCCACTGACACAGAGGAACTCAAAAAATTAGACGCTGAAATTAATGTCCTGACTCGAGACATAGCTACCATCACAGAATTACGTAATCAAATTGCAGCCATGTGGGAAGACGGCAGCTATCGTGAAGCAGGTAATGAACCCTACAAACTCGCTTCGCGTGTCGCATTGTTATCTCACCTTTTGGGCGGTGGCACCGTATTTAATTGCAAGAGCGGAAAAGACCGTACAGGCCAATTAGACGCTGAAGTTAAATTTTTAGCTTTTCAGATTCGCACATCAAATGGCAAAGTTCCTAAGCCCGACAGAAAAAGAACTAATTTAGAAAAGGTTCAATTCGCTACGTTTATATTTTTTGATGAATCGCGGCGCAAGATGCAAGAATTCAATACCGGATATGGCGGCTCTAAGTTAGTTGGCCAACCTGCGCTGTATGGCAACTTCGCACCTTCAACTGGCGACGCTAAAGCGGATAAACAAAATATAGCAGCGACTGTTCAGCAGTTTCAAGGCTTATCCAAAGCCGTTAGTTCTTAATCAGCGATTGTTTTTTATAAATATATCCTTCTGCAGCGAGGTATTCAGCAACAAGTAAGATGTTGTTTTTTTGAATGGCGCACCAGTCATCAATTGCCGACCATTCTTAACGGCTCCTATCACGTAAACTCTTCGACAGAGCATACCGTCAGGATTACCTATCATGAATACTCATGACAATTCAATTCATGTAGTGGAGGGTTGGCTTGGCACGCGCATAGAGGGTGTCAGCTTTGATGAACATGGTGTGACTGCCATCACGCGTGATGATGAGACTCTGGTTGTCATTGAAGTGGCCGCAGATGGCATCATTTGCCACTTGTACGCTCCGGTCTGCAGACCTCCGGATGAGATGTACGAAATTGCGCTCATCACAGCCCTGGAATTGAATCGTTTTGGTCGTCCCCTGGGCGGTTGTTGGTTGGCTTGGGATAACGATGTCAGCATGTTCGCGCTGTGCCACAACCTACGCATACCGGACAACGACGAACAATCGTTCAACAACATACTTGATCACTTCCTGATGTCTATCGATCTCGCCCGCGAGCAATTAAGCATGCACTCTCAATTGGGCAATACGGCCCATTCCATAGCCCAGCTTGCTTAGCCAATGACGATATCAGGATTATCAACGATCTCGATTGCAGCGTACCGCGGAGCTACTCCCCGGTCAGTACCAACTCAAACAGGAAGTTCTGCTCTGCACGCTGCAGCAGCTCCAGAAAAAATGAATACGTCGAACCTACTTCATTGCGATATCAACGGCAATGCAAGTAGCGCATCCACACAAAAATTCAAGCTATCTAAAGCAGAGGGTCCGCTAACTAAAGGACCTGATTTTAAATCACTTAGCCAACAAGAGGTCAGACAGTCTACTAAGGGACACTATATATCACTAGGAGATACAGAATTAAGCTCTGCTAAGGCGGGGGCAACGGTCTCGTCAGGTACCGCGAGAGGTACGATGGCGGAACTTCTCAAAGAGACAGATTTTGCAAAATTGATCGATCCTATAACAGGCGGATTTCGTGATCCCAGCACAGGCTTGTACTGTGAGCTCAAGCCATTAACGGCGGATTCCATGTCTAGGGTCACAGGCTATGTGCTGTGCATTCCGGGCATGCAAACGGGATCCATGTTTAAGACCCAATTACTCTCTTCTCTTAAGCAATTTCTTGGCATCGGAGGTTTACCCAAAATGCATAGCCAGGCCTTGGATCTTGCGAAGACTATTAAAGAAAAGCTGGAAGCCAAAAATATAACATTTGAATTGACGGGGCATTCCATGGGTGGCGGTGTTGCCAATTATGTAGGGCTAAAGCTTAACTTGCCTTCTGTCTGCTATAACGCCGCCGCTCTAGGACGCGCATGTTTTAACGACATAGGCAAGGCCAATCTGGAAAATTTACAAAAACAAACGCATATACGGCTTAAAGGAGATTTTGCGACGAATCCCTCTACGACTCGTCATCTGATGCGTTTCTTTACTTTAGGAAAAAATAATTACGTGCCCAAAAATATAGGTGCGATTTACGAGATCAAAACAAATGATCCCTATTTTCCCCGTGATCGCTTTGGCTTAGATCGCCATGCCCTTGATTCCATACACGATTGGTACTGGCAAAAAGCATAGCCTGTTTATTTGGCTTAGCAGGACTTTGCATTGGCGCCAAATGGGTTAAGGCTTGCGCTCAAAGGTATAATTCCGCTTTTACCGAAAGCCCTGCAGACCATGGAAGCCGAACGCCTAAACGCCCTCACCGCCCTGCTTGCTGATCTGACTACACGAGAGCAAGAACTACGGAGGTATCTTTGACTTTGATCTGAAGTCAGAGAAGCTAGAACAAGTCAACGCCGAACTGGAAGACCCTGCCGTTTGGGATGATCCTAAGCGGGCTCAAGACCTTGGCAAAGAAAAAAAATCGCTTGAAGCTATTGTCGATGCACTGACAAGCATAAGTGCCGGCTTGCGAGATGCGACTGATTTACTGGAAATGGCGCGCGAAGAAAGCGATACCGATACCTTAGTGGCGGTAGAAGCCGACGCACACGAATTGCAAAAACAAGTCGAGGGCATGGAATTTCGACGCATGTTCTCCAATCCTTTGGATAAAAATAGCTGCTTTATTGATATCCAAGCCGGTGCTGGCGGTACCGAAGCTCAAGACTGGGCATCGATGTTGCTGCGCCAGTATTTGCGCTACTGCGAACGCAAAGGCTTTAAAACTGAAATCCTCGAACAATCCGATGGCGAGGTGGCCGGCATCAAGACCGCCACCATCAAAGTCGATGGTGATTATGCGTATGGCTTACTGCGTACCGAGACAGGCGTGCATCGCTTAGTGCGTAAATCACCCTTTGATTCAGCGAATGGTCGCCACACCTCATTTTCCAGCTTATTCGTTTATCCTGAAGTCGATGACTCCGTGGATATCGACATTAACCCTGCCGATGTACGCGTCGATACCTATCGCGCGTCTGGCGCCGGTGGTCAGCACATTAATAAAACCGATTCCGCCGTGCGATTGACTCACACACCCTCAGGTATCGTCGTGCAATGCCAAAATGATCGTAGCCAGCACCGTAACCGCGCAGAAGCCTGGGCGATGCTGAAATCGCGCTTGTATGAACTTGAAATTCGCAAGCGCATGAGCGAACAGCAAAAACTGGAAGATTCCAAAACGGACATAGGCTGGGGCCATCAGATCCGCTCTTACGTTTTAGATCAAACGCGTATCAAAGATTTGCGTACGAATTTTGAGACCGGCAACACCAAAGCTGTGCTTGATGGCGATCTGGATGAATTCATTGCCGCCTCTCTTAAGCAAGGCGTATAAAACACTAATGCATCCTGAACAGCGACCATGAACGATAAAAACCACACCGAGCCGGAAGAAAAAGACGAAAACACCATCATTGCTGAACGACGCTCTAAATTAGCAGTGATTCGGGCAAAAGGTATCGCCTTCCCCAATGACTTTCGTCCACAGCACAAAGCTGCTGATCTGCACGAACAATACGGCGAAGCCGAACGTGAGTCATTAGAAAGCCAAAACGTTCATGTAGTAGTTGCAGGCCGCATGATGTTGAAACGAGTGATGGGCAAGGCATCCTTCGCCACTATTCAAGACGCCTCCGGACTGCGAGCTGATGGCCGTATTCAGCTCTATATCACCAATGAATTAACCGGTGAAGCGGATCACGAAGCATTTAAGCATCATGATCTGGGCGATATTCTGGGAGCAGAAGGTACGCTGTTTAAGACCAAGACAGGTGAATTGTCTATCAAGGTCAGTACGCTGCGTTTGCTCACTAAATCATTGCGCCCACTACCAGACAAATTTCATGGCCTGTCTGATCAGGAAACCAAGTATAGGCAACGCTATGTTGATTTGATCACTAGCGAAGAAACCCGCCGAACCTTTAAAGCACGTACTGCCGCGGTATCGTCTATCCGTCGCTTCATGGACAGCCATGAGTTCATGGAAGTTGAAACGCCGATGTTGCATGTGATTCCTGGTGGTGCAGCGGCCAAGCCGTTTATTACGCACCACAATGCGTTAGATATGGAAATGTATCTGCGCATAGCACCCGAGCTGTATTTAAAGCGTTTAGTAGTGGGTGGATTTGATCGCGTATTTGAAGTTAATCGTAATTTCCGTAACGAGGGTGTATCTCCTCGTCACAACCCTGAATTTACGATGATGGAGTTTTACGCCGCTTATGTAGATTACAAATGGCTGATGGATTTTACAGAAGCACTCATTCGACAAGCCGCCATTGATGCGCACGGAACAGCTGCGCTGACGTACCAGGGGCGTGAGCTGGATCTGACCAAGCCTTTCCACCGCATGACGATAGTCGAAGCTATCAACACGTTTGCTCCGCATTACACTCATGAACAGTTAAACGATGCTGAGTTTTTGAAAAAAGAACTTAAACAAAAATTCAATGTGAAGCCGCATGTTATTTCTGGGTTAGGTGCCTTGCAGCTATCCTTGTTTGAAGAAACGGCTGAATCGCATCTGTGGGAGCCTACGTACATCATCGATTATCCCGTTGAAGTCTCTCCACTGGCGCGCGCATCCGATACTGTGGCGGGAATTACGGAACGCTTTGAGCTGTTCATTACCGGTCGTGAAATTGCCAATGGTTTTTCTGAGTTAAATGATGCAGAAGATCAGGCAGCACGCTTTCAAGCGCAAGTCGATGCAAAAAAAGCTGGTGATGATGAAGCCATGTATTACGACGCCGATTACATACGCGCTCTGGAATACGGCATGCCACCTGCGGGTGGTTGTGGCATAGGCATAGACCGCCTGATGATGTTAATTACCGATTCGCCTAATATTCGCGATGTGATTTTGTTTCCTCATTTACGCCGCGAAGACTAAATTTCTGAATCAAATTCTTACAAAAATCCCCGTTGCTTCTACGGGGATTTTTTTATGGCTGTCGTCATTTATTACCACCGCTTTATGACATTTTCATTACTCGTCCATTAAAAAAATTCTTTAGGATTACGGAATCATTTTTTCATTGCAGTTACCCATCGCATGGAATTTCATAAATCAATGTTGATGGGAATTACTTTATGTGGAAAGCGCAACAACGGCAGTTAATTAATCAGCTCTGCATGCGTGCAGGTATATGCGAATCACTTGATCTTATTCTTGAAACAGGCACTCTCAGTTGCCAAGATATTCCCGTAACACTGCTTCCGGGCACCAATGACCGTAGTTTGGCCATTTATATCCAACTAGGTCATCCTGATCCGTCTCAGATAACGACTATTTATCGTCGCTTACTCGAATTAAATCTACTCATTACACACACACAGGGCGAGCGCTTCGCCGTTGATCCTGATAGTAGTGCCGTTGTTTATGGCTTTGAATTGGCCAATGCCAGTGCTGAACAGTTGTGGATCAGCTTGCAGCGGGCAACCACACTAGCGACGGAATGGCGATCAACATTTTTTCTTCAAGACGACTTGATGGATATCGCATCATGATTCCATTTGTAGATAATCGTTCGCTGGATGTAATCAATGTATCCGGTGCGCACGATTACAAACCGACAGCGTATGCGGCAACTCCACCCACGCTCTCGATCAAAATGACCGTACTTGCCCATGCCGCCAGAGATTTTGCGGGTCAGGTCGCTGGCCGCACTATTGGACTGGGTATTTTTAACGCTGCTGCTTATGCTGCCTCTAGTTCCGTGCCCTGCCGCGTTATTGCAGGAGGTCTGGGCGCTGTCTTTGGAGGTCTGCAAGCTCAACGATTAGCTGCTGCACAAATCGGCACAGATAATTTGCTTAAGCGGTGTAGTGTTGTCGCTTGTACCGTAGTGGGAGCCACTGCCGGAATAACGATTGCATCACTCGGGGCCTATCAACCTGTGGTTGCACTAGCCGCTGGTTCCGCACTGGCTATTACGGCCTCACTTGCCAAATTTTGCAGGAAAAGTCCTGATTATGAGGATGCAATTGATGCAAGCAAGGTGGCAATTTTTTTGGTGGGTACAGCTGCCACTGTCAGTGCAGTAACTACAGCGGATACCTACCTCAGCCCATCTGTGGATTTGGCATCAAAAAATCTTGGTGTTATCTGTGAAGCGACTGTCGTTGAATTATTCAAATCATCGCTTGAACGTTGTGGTCCTTCGGTCGACCGAAACACCTTGAGCTTCAATGGAAAAGTATTCGTTTCGCTGGCCGGTTTACTACCGAATCTTGCGGCCACAGTTTTGTTGAATGGTTATCTCAGTGGCCTACTGCAGCCTAAACACGATACGCATCAATTTGAAGAACTAATACTGCCACTTATCGTAGGCGCGATTGCTAATGGTATCCGTGGCGCCTGCAATGCGCGAGCCGTAGTCGAGTTCTACCAACGTAACATCGGTGTAGCAAAACCCGATGCACCCGTCATTCGACCCGGCATAGGACCCAAGCAACCGGAAGTTGTAAGAATGAGTAAAAAAATTGCGGTTCGCTTTTTTTTAAGCATCTGCCGTAACGCGGTCTACGACAGGATGCGACGAGCTGGCGTCGGTGTAGTGGAGGCAAGCACCTTAGCGCAATGCATCTATGGATTTTTTGCACAAAATCGTGATCTGGTTTATGACTTAATGAAAGGCGAAGGCTGGAGTAACGCAATATTACCCATTGATGATATACCCAGTACCGATGAAACAAAACCGACTACTCTAATCGATGAAAAGCCGAAGAAGATCGCGGATATATCCGAAGTAGTTTCATCATCTGACACACCAGAAACCTCTATCGAAATTTCAGCACCCAATTCATCAGAAACAACAAATGAAGTTTCAACTGAGTAATTTCTAACGAAGAAACTACCCGTAGTTCACTACTTCATTTGATCTAGCTCATAGCTACGATTGCTTTGCCTACAGTCAATCGCTTCTATCTTGTATAAGGCTAGCAAGAAATCACGAGAGCGAATCTAAATGGTTTCGTATACCTGGGCAGGCCCACCAACTGGAGAAACGTATGAAATTTATAGAAGACGAAACGGATGAACTACCTTTGAATCATGCAATCGGCATGGGCGCGCTAGCCTGCGCTGGCATCATAGGTCTATCATTGCTGGTTGGCACATGGATATTTGGCAATCCATTAAAGCCCATACCAGATTCATCGCTCCATCAACAACAGAAGGCGGGAATAAAAAAACCGGTGGTCAATTAAAACGAAGCGCTATTGGGCTTCATCTATCCAGGCCATTTGTATCGCTTCCAATATTTTTTCACCAGAGCGATCGGGTTCATCATCAAACCCATCTAACTCAGTAACCCAGCGATGCAAATCGGTAAAGCGTATTGTCAGCGGATCTACCTCGGGAAATTTATCGTACAACGCTTCGGCTATACGTAGGGTGTCTGTCCATTTCATCAGTGATTTTCGCGTGCGTGGTTAATGGTGTATTTGGGAATTTCAATAACGAGATCTTCGCTGCCTACCACTGCTTGACATGATAAACGTGAGGTCGCTTCTAAACCCCACGCCATGTCAAGCAGGTCCTCTTCTTTTTCTTCTGCTTCATTGAGCGATTTAAAACCTTCGCGTATCACTACATGGCATGTGGTACACGCACAGGATTTTTCGCAGGCGTGCTCAATTTCGATATCGTGCTCAAGCAATGCATCGCACACGGATGTACCCGCTGGCACATCAAAAACCGCGCCATCCGGGCATAAAACTTCATGAGGCAGTACGACAAGTTGAGGCACGCTATTCCTTTAGTTTTTTATCTGGGATATGCTGAATTATTATGAATTTTATGGCTAGCTAGCGCAGCCGTAGAGCGCTGTATCAAATGAAGCTAGGAGTTAACTGCTAGCAGTCAATTGAAATGCCTAGTTTTTATTTAATCAGTTCGTTATCTGAGATTAAAGATATTTAAATTTAAAATTTCATTAAGCAATTTCGTCCAGCTTTTTACCTTTAAGTGCTACACGCACGCTACGATCCATACGCCTGGCAGCAAAATCCTCGGTAGCATTAGCTAACTCATCAATTGCTGATTTAATGGCATGATGATCATCGCTTTTTGCGCTCTCACGTAAGCTTACGATTAAATTTTCAATTATATTTTTTTCAGCAGTCGATAGTAGCTCTGCATCCTGATCTAGCGCTGCTTTGGTAGCTAAAACTATGCGCTCGGCTTCGACTTGCTCTTCACGCAGAGCGCGTAATTTCATATCACCTTCAGCGGATGAAAAAGACTCTTGCAGCATGCGTGCTACATCATCATCAGCCAAACCATAGGATGGCTTGACCACTATCGATGCTTCCACTCCAGAATGCGTCTCACGCGCGGATACGGATAGCAAACCATCCGCATCGACCTGATACGTCACACGTATACGCGCAGCGCCTGCCACCATGGGCGGTATGCCACGCAATTCAAAACGTGCCAGTGATCGGCAATCCGAAACTAATTCGCGCTCACCCTGAATAACATGCACTGCCATGGCGGTTTGACCGTCTTTAAAGGTCGTAAATTCCTGGGCACGTGCACACGGTATCGTTGAATTACGCGGTATGACTTTTTCGACTAAGCCACCCATCGTCTCTATACCCAACGACAAGGGAATAACATCTAACAATAACCAATCATCGCCGGAAGCACGGTTACCTGCGAGCAGGTTTGCCTGTATCGCTGCACCCAAGGCGACGACTTTGTCGGGATCGATATTCGCTAATGGCAGAGTTTTAAAATAGTCAGCTACAGCCTTGCGTACATGTGGCATACGCGTTGCGCCACAAACCAAAACAACACCGTCTATATCATCGATGCTGAGTTCTGCATCCCGCACCGCTTTACGACAAGGCGTAATCGTTTTGCTGACTAAATGTTGAGTGATTGCCGCGAATTCGGTATCGGT
>CAYUDI010000095.1:0-9908 GCA_964443585.1 uncultured Bifidobacterium sp. | reverse complement strand
AGGACGGCTCTTTTTTGATCGCAGCAAACCTGATGGTACTCCAAGAAAATTTCTCGATTCAGGCAAAATCAACGCGCTGGGTTGGAAGCCAAACATATCTCTGCGAGAAGGAATACTGCGCACCTATCGCCATTTTCTAGCTGCTACAGCAGCTACTCATGCCGAACTTGTCTACCGTGGCCCCACCGAGCCACCCCGCGTGCGATTCTAAATTTACTTCGTATGGAATTGACTTCGGCTGGCGATACCTTTCTCGTTTTACTGGCAGCTCTACTGTCGCTGCCATTACTGTTAGCGGTGTGCTGGGGTCAGCCTGCTGCAACAACATTAGGCTATATCGCTATTCTGTGTCTGTTTTCTTCTTCGACTTGGGGCCAGCTACAAGAAGAAAACACCTTGTATGCCAGAGGAACAGGCATGTTCTATTTCTCTCTGGTGAATATCCTTTTGTGGATAGCTACAGCCGCTGCAGGTGCACGTCAATTAATGACCAACACACCGGCAAAGCTACCCTCACCTTTTAATTATTTTCTTGTAGCCTTTAGTTTTCTTTTACTAGCCCATGTTGTTCTTGGACTAATGGCTGGCAAAGATATACCGTTGATTTTGGGTTACAACGGACTAATAAATCTACTTAATTTAGTGCTATTTAGCTGGTTGTTACTTAGTACGCTTACCACCGAAAAAAATCAGCAAACCCTACTCAAGCTCCTGCTAGGCCTTGCTGCTGTACGTGCTGTGTTTGGGCTAATTCGTTATCAATGGTTTGAAGGCGACAGTGCTAATCCTTACAGAAATTTTGAAAGCTTAGATATCAAATTGGTGTATTTTGATATTTGCGATAACTATATAGCGGCACTCGCTGCATTCTGCCTGGCCTGGCTATTACTCATGCCCTCAGTTCGCATGAAACTATGGCAGCGATTTTTTATCGCTGGTTGGCTAATCTTGGAAGTCGCTACCGTCGCCTTGTCATTTCGTCGATCGTCCCTGATCGGCTTGGGATTGATGACGTTAGTGCTGATCCTACAACTGCCTTGGCAACGTCGGCTCTGGCTGATAGGTACAAGCTCATTGGCCATGATAGGGGCGAGCGCAACGCTCATGCGTGAACGATTGCAATTTAATGTCAACAATCCCGATAGTGGATTTATAACTTCATTGCTATACGACGTAGGGCCAGACCATGCAACTCAAGCTAATCGTTTCTATGAACTAGAAGCTGCTGCACGTAGCCTCGATGGTAACTGGCTATTTGGATTGGGTAGCTGGGGAAGTTTTTACGGCGATGAAGACATCCTTGATTACCACTTCGGAAAATTTGATTTCGTTCATAGTGGATTTGGGCATGTCATTCTTAAATCTGGCTTGCTAGGTCTGACCTTGTTTTTATCGCTACTACTAGTTTTTACGGTCAACTACCTAAAGCACAGAAAACACTTCAATGGTAGCAGCGCTTTATTAGCTGATGCTGGATTTGCGGGGCTACTGTTTTGGATGCCCACGCTACTCATAGGCACACCCATCATAGAGTTTCGCAGCATGCTCTTGCTAGGTATGACACTGGCACTACCGTATCTTCCTTTCGTACGTTCAACAACATTGAAATCACGGTATTTCCTGCGCCATGCTACTGCGTAATTCACTCTGGCACTTAAGTGGCGTGGCCATTCCGGCACTGGTCGCATTGGCAACCGTCCCGTTACTTATTTCAGGTCTAGGCCTGGAAGGCTTTGGCATCATTACACTCATTACTTCCGTTGTTGGTTATTTTGGTATTTTAGATTTCAATCTATCCGCCGGCACTCTGAAATATCTTGCGCAATACCATGCGCAAAAAGATGATGCTCGATTTACTGAGACCTTCTGGTTCGGCGCCTTCTTCTACGGTCTGCTCGGCATCATCGGTGCGCTTGTGCTGTTATTGATTGCTGCTGGTGTGCTGACTCATTATTTCAGCATCTCATCGTCACTAGTAAATGACACGCTGTTGGCACTAAAAATTGCTGCACTGGGCTTTGCGCTTAGCCAGTGGCAAAACTATCTTGTCTCCGTACCGCAGGCATTACAACGCTACGATAAATCGGCACAAGGTGAAGCTGTCTTTGGCGTGCTGGTCAATAGCGTATCAGCCTATGTTGCACTGTCGGGTGGAGGTATTGCAGGCGTCATGGCAGCGCGTGTAATTATCTCTGCTATGAATACACTGTGGTTGACGTGGCTGTTAAAACAATTAAATGTTGTTGGACGACCCGTTTGGCCAAGGCGCGATATTCGCATACGGCTTACCCATTTTTCAGCGTATGCCTACCTTTCGCGGCTTGCATCCATGCTTCATCAGCATGCCGATAAGCTCATCATAGGGTCACTTGCCGGCCCGACAGCTCTTTCGCTCTACGCCGTGCCCAATCAATTAGCGAGTCGTATTCTTGGACTTACCTATCGCTTAGGTAGTGTCGTGTATCCCCGCGTGTCCGCACTTTCTGCAACGGCTAATAACGATTTATTGCGACAAGTCTATCTGGATGCCACCCGCTGGATTACCTACCTAAATTTTGCTGTGCTAGGTGTCATTGCCCTACTGGGAGAAGAATTTTTACGTCGCTGGGTAGGTACCGAATTTGTAGCCGAGGGTTATCCCATCTTATTGTTAGTGACCTTTGCACTACTGCTGGATTCACTAACGCAAATACCGTCATTAGTTAACGATGGGCTAGGCCATCCCAAAGTTACCGGGCGATTTGCATTGGCGCGTGGATTATTGGGTGTACCTATGGTTTATGTAGGAACTCTATACGCGGGTATCAAAGGAGCTGCACTCGCCCACTTGCTTGCTAGCGCGCTGATGGCTGCTCTATTTTTAGTATACGTACACGGCCGCACCATACCCATTTCCCTTCGAGAGACCTTAAAAAAAGCATGGCTACCCAGTTTGGGCTGGGGTTTCGCGGCCATGATGCTTTCACTACCTTTGCGATGGTTATTGCCTGACGGGGTACCAGGATTACTAATACATGCGACTTCGGCAGTAGCCATGCTGGGCTTCGTGGGCTTCATTTTTCTATCTAAAGAAGACGAACGTCACGTATTGCTCAGTGCAGTACGCAGCCTCATTCTGAGAACGAGCTAAATGCACATATTAATGGTGAGTGAAGATATTCCTACGCCAGGTATAGGGGGCCTCGCAGGACACACCTTGGCTTTGGCGCGCGCTCTGGCTGCTGCTGGTCATACCGTCGATTTAATGGGTAATGATGATTATCCAGTCTCAGAAAACCATGAATTACTACAGTTTGGTAGCCATTTTTTTCCAGATTTGCATGGGCAATTCACAGGCTGGAAGGAAATGCAACTCGGAGTATTTATGCCCTGGAAACGCATCGTGCTAGCCCAACGATTCGCAAAGGCCATACGTAAACGAGCGCATGATTATGATGTCATTCATTATCATGGTCATTTACCCAACATAGCCAATCATCTGCCAAGTGAAATAAATTTTATTCAAACCCGGCATGATCAGGGAAGTGATTGTTTGATACACACCCGATTTATACGCGGACAAATTTGTAGTAGCACTGATCCACATGATTGTGCGCAGTGTCGTAGTAAACATCCAAATTTTTTACAACGTACTATTTCTGCCTTTGCCGTTAATCAATTTAGACGCGATGTAATGAAAGGATACGAACGCCATAAAACAGTTTTTGTATCTCAGCAGTTACAGAAAAATTGTCAGCGTGGATTAGGTTCTGCAATCGGCGGAATTGTTGTACATAATTTTATTGATGAACAACGTATCCAAGTAGCGCTTTCAAAAAATATAAACCCATCACGACCTGATCGAATTCAGGTAATTATCGCTGCAAAACTCTATGCGGCTAAAGGGATAGGTATATTTCTAAAGACCATAGCAACTCAACCACATGAATCACTAAAAATTAGTGTAGTGGGTAGTGGACCAGAAGAAGCTGAGCTCCGCGCCACTTTCCCCACAGTGCAATTTTATGGTTGGCAAAGCAGCCCACAAACCTTGCAACTCGCTGCAAATGCACAGGCAGTCGTTGTGCCATCAATGTGTGAAGAATCGTGCGCAACCACCGTACTTGAAGGACTGGCCCTCGGTAAAACTGTATTTGCCTTGCGATTGGGTGGAACGCCGGAATTATCGATCTACGCAAGCACTCCATCGCAGCTACAGCTATTCGATGATATGCCCTCACTAGTCAAGGGCTTACTGACGTTTGCTGCTCAACCATCCACTACGACACCATCAACAACGGTATCAACGGCTAAACAAGCGGCTGACGTATTACTAAAACTCTACACCTTACCGTCTGGACCGATAACACCTGCACATTAAACAACTATGGCCTTTGATTTTTCTATCATCACCTGCACACTAAACAGCGAACTATGGCTGCCCCAATCTATACGATCAGTAGTACGTCAAAAATCAGTCAGTATTGAGTACATATTTGTTGATGGTGGTTCAACAGACAACACCTTAAAACAAATTCAGTCGATAAGACATCCCTATAAATTACTACACCGTAAAGCGAACGGCATTAGTGATGCAATGAATGCTGGTATAGCTGCAGCGAGCGGCAATATCATCGCCTGCCTGCACTCTGATGATTTTTATTTGCATGCAAACGTACTGGCAAACGTTGCAGAAGAATTTCAAACGTCAGATTGTGACTGGCTATTTGGCCGAACGATGAATCTTATTGATGGAAAATTGGTTCCCGAAAATTTTACTGCGCCTACATATAGCCGACAGCAATTACTCAAAGGGAATTTCATACCCCACCCTGCCACATTCATACGTCGTGAGTTATTACAAAAATCAGGTGGGTTTGATACTCAATTGCGGTATGCAATGGATTATGACTTGTGGCTGCGACTATCGATGCTGTCTGAACCTTTGCAATTGACCATACCTTTGACAGCATTTCGTGAACATGGAGGTAGTTTGTCAACTCGAGAACGACGTGACGCTATGCACGAAGATTTTTATGTGCGTCTGAACTATGTTGAACATCATCCTATGACTCAAGCACTTCATTACCTGCGTTTTCAAGTACGGCGCCTGCGTCATTATTTTCAATTTACTCAAAAACAGTGGAAGTATGCGTAAGCTTTCTCTCATATTAGCTACCGTAGGTAGAACCAATGAATTGAATCGTTTATTTGATTCACTGGCGACTCAAACTTTTCATGATTTTGAAATTATCGTGGTTGATCAAAATACTGATCAACGCTTGAAACCCATTTTAAACAGAGCACGATGCTTAGGTTTGGTGATGCGACATCTTAAACACCACCCACCTAATCTTGCACTTGCCAGAAATGTTGGAATTCAAAAAGCTAATGGTGTGTGGCTGGGATTTCCGGACGATGACTGCTGGTATGAGCCCGATACTCTTGAACGCGTCATAAAACGTACTGAGTTAAACGACATGCCACAGGGCGTTATCTGCCAATGGGTAGAACAAAATCAAACGCATCCACCAGGCTTACTTAGCTGGGAACGCTCATCACGGTTCAGAGATTTTCCTGTGTCATCCATTACCTTATTTTTACGTAAGGATCTGATTCATGATGTTGGGGGATTTGATAGTCGATTAGGTGTCGGACAATGGTTTGGTGCGGGTGAAGAAACCGATCTTGTTTTGCGGGTTCTTCGTACCGGCGCAACGATCGCTCATGAACCTAGCGCAAAAATTCATCACCGTATTGAGGCAAGATCCGATCCACGCAGTCGGGTTGCACGTCACTCTGCGTTACTCCGTGCGCGCGGCACGGGTGCCATGTATGCCAAGCACAGGCTGCCACTGTGGGTCATAGTCCGGGGCCTGCTTTCGCCCTTGATTAAACCTTTAGCCAAAGGTCAGTTAGATGCTGAATTTATGCACGGTATAGCCATTGCGCGAGGACGATTAGCGGGCTGGCTACATTGGTGGAATCACCAACGGCGACATGGACGTATGCAGTGATGCTACCTATCAGATAATTATGAAACATACTGTTTTTAGTTTGTCGGTTGATGATGGTCATCCGCTCGATATGCGATTAGCTGAACTGCTGCATAAACGCGGTATACCGGCTAGCTTCCATGTACCTATACGCAATATCGAAGGTGCACCTGTTTTACATCCTGCTGAAATTCGTGAGCTAGCGACTAATTTTGATATTGGCTCTCATACATTAGATCATCGCTTTCTTGCTAATTTGGATATGCATGAGTCACTAAGGCAAATTACTGAAGGTAAGCTTGCACTGCAAGATATCCTTGGACAGTCTGTTCAAGGATTTTGCTACCCAGGGGGTAAATATCGTCCTATCCATTGTGGGATGGTGCGGGCAGCAGGTTTTCGCTATGCACGAACCACCCAAAATCTTCGTCTGGATGCCGGTAGACAGCCGCTGGAATTACCAACTAGCCTGCAGTTTTATCCCCATACGCGCCGCGTATTGCTTAGAAATTTTTTATCACAATCAGCATGGAAGGAACGTTGGCCTCTGTGTGAATTAGTGTTACAAGACGGCGATTGGCTAGATCGACTACGACATCTGCTAGCTTATGCTCTACGTGAGGGGGGTATATTTCATCTGTGGTGTCACACCTTAGATATCGAACGTCTTAACCTGTGGCAGACGCTGGACGACTTTTTGATAGAAGTAAGCGATTGGATTCCGCCCGAGCGCAGGGTGAACAATCTGCAACTTGTATCACGCTATTGCGAGGGACTACCACCCCACGTATGCGTACACTGATCACATATTAAGACGACATTTTTCTAGTCAAGATAGAAGAGACTGCGGCTTCCCTGTTTAATGATTTTTCGTCAACTTTTGCACTGCGATGCTGTTCCACTTCGGGTTCATTGCCTTCTTTCCAAATCATTAAAAAATAATAGGCTTTCAGGCCCATAATTCGTACATGCCCTAATTTCCAGCTAGGCTTACCAGGTAACACATCAACCAGCGCTTTGATATCGAAGGAAGTTAGCATGCTTACTCCACGTTCTTTTGTAAGCCACCGCGAAGCAGGATGAAATCGATTAACCGTAGAAATAAAGACTCCCTTACGTGCAACCCGCAGTAGCTCTCTTAAAAGACGAACTTGGCGCTCATGCGTAGAGTAGTGCTCTATCAACTCATGACATGCAACCCAGTCAAACGATAAATCACGGTAAGGTAAGTGAATTTTTTCAGGTGATGGTAATTGCTTCAAGAGATCAAGCTCAAGTATTTTTTGCTTAACGTCCGCATGACTAAATTCAACGAAAGCTTCTCGTACACGCTGCTGGGAATGCTGTATTGCTTGATCTAGCAGAGCAGAAAGCATAAGTAGTCTCTTTAAATTATTAAACAGCTATCTTCAGGCCAGTTGTCGAAGTACGTTTTGCGAGGTATCAGCGACAACACGCTAGAAATACGGTTTAATCACAGGCCTTGATTCATCGCTCGGAAAAAAACCTTATGTCAGAACAGTCTGCTCAGCTACTAGGTAGTTATATTGATGCCATCTCGTGGGAGCAAGCAGGTACGCGTATCATGCAATGGGCGATCGAAGGTAGTTCACGGGTCGTATGTGCCTGTAATGTTCATACCTTGATTAATTCACGAACAGACGCTGAACTAGCCAATGCCATTGCATCCGCAGATATGCGTACGCCCGATGGTGCGCCTCTGGCTTGGCTCATGCGAAAACTAGGATGGCCAGAACAACAACGTATCAGCGGGCCAGACCTTATGTGGTATCTCTTAGGAGAAGCCCAAAGATTAGGGATTCCCATATTTTTATTGGGAAGTACACCTTCCACTCTCGATCAATTATCTAATCAACTACGCATATCATTTCCACAGCTAATACTGGCAGGAATATTTTCACCGCCATTTCGGCCGTTGAATCCACAAGAGCACGCAGAACTTAGTCAGATGATTATCAATTCCGGTGCACGAATAGTATTCGTAGGGCTAGGTTGTCCTAAGCAGGAAAAATGGATGGCATCACATCGCGATAATTTGCCCGTAGTGATGATCGGTGTGGGTGCCGCCTTTGATTATCACGCCGGCACCTTACCGCGCGCTCCCGCTAGCTTGCAACACGTGGGGCTAGAATGGCTATATCGATTAGTAGTGGAGCCTGTGCGGCTATGTCGACGCTATCTGGTGACAAACACCCTGTTTTTGTTATCGCTTCCCGGGCAGCTGTGGAAGCGTACTGACCTGTGAAAATTGAGAATCACTATCACCCATGTGCCGTTTCCATTCCGCTTTGCCTATCATCCCTACACCTTCTAATTGTGCAAACTGATCAGTAAAGATTGAATAATTATTTTGTGAAAACGTGGCAAAACGTGAAAGGTGATTACCACCTCGACCACTCCAGAGCCTAAACACCGGAATACCTGACAACGACACAAAATTATTTTTAACTATCTGATTGCCAAATATGGATCCTAAAGAGGCAGTCTCGTTAAAAAGTATATGCTGATGTGCACTATTCTTAAATAAATTATCGCTAACTACATTACTAAAACCATTGTGTAATTGCATACCACTAGGATTAGTTATGGAATGGTTGTTACGCACAACCACGCCATTAGCAAAGTCATCCAAATAAATCGCGTGCGACCAACGTCCCTGTAAATGGCTGATGCGGTTATTTTCAATTCGAGTTCGTAAAGGTAGGCGATCGCGAGCAGCCGTATAAATCCCACCACAGTCCGTTAGTCGCAAGCAAACTCTATCGATGAAATTACCCTCGACTTTGGCGTCTCTGAATACACGAATACCAACGTATCCAGCGTCCGCTATCCTGTTGCGGGCAATTACCTGACCTTGTGCATGCTCAAAAACAATGACGCCCTTGGATCGCTTTGGCATGCCCAACATGCCGACATTATGAAAAACACTGTCTGTGATATATACATCGCTAGCATCATCATTAGCGCGTATACCGTGCTGAACAGAGCCTTCAATTCGAACATGCGATATGCGCGCACCCGATCCTCCGATAAGTATCGCTTCTTCTTCACTGTTAATAATACGGGTATTGTGAACGCTCAATGAACGCGAGTTACTGCCATCGATACCTCGATTAGCTAAAAATAGAGTGATACCCTCAATCCTCACATTCGATGAATCTTGCGCATCTATACCCACTAAGCGAGGGGCAGCCCAAACACGACCTTCTGGTGATGTATCATTTTCCGGCCAGATAAAAAGACGTCCGTGTTCATAGAACCATTCACCTGGTGAATTCAACATCCATCGCTGACCTTCAAGATAAAAATTCGACTTCACAGGAAAACCAAAGTTTTCATCGGGTGGCCGTTTAATTTGTATCAACCCACGATCATCACTGGCGATGGTTTCTGAAAGTATCAGCCAATCCTCTGCACGCCAAACGATCGTTGCACCACGTAAATCATGGCCAAGGTAATCCATCAACAAGCTATCACGCCCCTTACCTTCACCCTGTAACCACGTTTGCAAATCATTAGGTTCATGCGCTATTGCCTTAAACAAACCGTCTACTTGCACCATGCGAGGCATAAAACTAACTGGGGCTGACCAAATTTTTCCCTCCTTAATCCAACCACTAATGAGTATTGCAGGTGTGATCGTCGCAGTCGGGCAACCGGGTGCAGCTTGCACGACTACATCGCGTTTGCCACGCAATTGGAGTGTTCCGCTATACGTGCGATCACACGCCAATGAAATAACATCGCCGTCACGTACTATCGTTGGCAAAGGTGAAACTAAAAGTGGAGGTTTAAGTGATTCAGCCCGACTAAAAAAGCTGACACTCATTAGTAGTATGGCTAGACCAATACATAAAAATTTCAAAGACATGTCGTATCATCATGCAAGAAATAAAATATTTTTTTGGGATA
>CAYUDI010000094.1:0-9932 GCA_964443585.1 uncultured Bifidobacterium sp. | reverse complement strand
GGGGTATTACCCAAGGCCCAGTAGGCTGGATGATCAGCAAGCCACGCCTCACGATGAACCCCCGAATGATGCGCGTAGCTAGACCAGCGATACGTGGAAGGGTCTGAGACTATGCCTGCAGCCACCGGCAGCTGCTCTATCAAGTGGGCACACGCCAAAAAATAGGTGTCCGCATCAATCACGGTAGCGCGGAACCGGCCTTCCCACAAATTACCGCTGCGCCCGTGGCGCGCATTGAAATAAGGTACGTAATGACGCCCAATTGCCTGCATTAGCTTGCCCAAACCTTGTGCATCTGTAGGCGTCGCCATTAGCTGCACTCGACTAGGCATGAGCACATAGGCATGCACTGCTACGCCAGCCATCTGAGCTGATTCACGTAAGAAAGAAAGAAATTGTTGGCAATCAGCGTCATCAAGCACGATGTGCTGATCGTTATTACCCCGAGCAATGATGTGGTGTAAGTGGTTGGGCACCACCAATCTAGGCAGGCGGGCCATAAAATTTCAACTACAAAAAATAGCGCTAGCTACAAGACCAGGCTTACACCACATTAGAACGGAATGTCATCGTCCATGTCGCTCATGCTGGGTGCCTGTTTGGCAGGTGCACGCGCACCCGATGCGGCAGTTTTAGCTGGCGCTGATCCGTAACCCGCATCATCCATAGCGGCACTCCCCCCACCCATACCTTGGCGACTGCCCAGCATTTGCATGCTATCGGCAATCACTTCCGTCGAGTATTTTTCTATGCCGTCTTTGTCCGTCCACTTGCGCGTACGTAGTTTTCCCTCGACATAAACCTGAGAGCCTTTTTTCAAGTATTGACCAGCGATTTCAGCAAGCTTGCCAAAAAAAGCGATACGGTGCCACTCGGTTGCTTCCTTCTGCTCACCGGTTGCTTTGTCCTTCCATTTGTCAGTGGTAGCAACTGCAATGTTCGTCATCGCATCACCGCTAGGCATATAGCGCGTCTCAGGATCTCGACCTAAATTGCCAACGATGATGACTTTATTGACCGACGCCATAGCTTTCTCCTGTGATGGGTTTGATTTCAGCGAGAGGGGGAACAGAGAATCCGCAAAACCAACCTAAACATAGCTTGTTTAGAGAGACTTCACATAGGTGTCCATTATATGTCAGGAGACCAAGAACTTATCCCATTGCTTACACGCTATCAGACAATTAACTAACCCAACCCTGATTAGTGGCGCTAATTACGGATATATGTTTCGAATATCGAATGACAAATTCGGATGTATATCGTAATCCTGCAAGTACGATCAAGAAAATACGTCATCTGGCTCAAGTTGTAGAGGATATCCAGCCCGAGATGTAGCCACTAATGAAAACCCGCTATAGTGTTGGGTTGACTCGCAATCACTTGCTAACTATTTAGCAAAAGGACATTCAAGCGAGCGTAAATTAGTCTGGACATCTGCATGGAAGAAATTCGCATTCGTGGTGCACGCACACACAACCTGAAAAATATCAGTCTTGATCTGCCGCGCAACAAACTCATCGTGATTACCGGATTATCCGGATCGGGGAAATCCTCTCTAGCTTTCGACACGCTCTACGCTGAGGGCCAGCGCCGCTATGTAGAGTCTTTGTCGGCTTACGCGCGCCAATTTCTCCAGTTAATGGAAAAACCCGATGTCGACATGATAGAAGGATTATCACCTGCGATTTCGATAGAACAAAAAGCAACCTCGCACAATCCTCGCTCTACGGTAGGCACCGTTACCGAAATACACGACTACCTTCGATTGTTGTTTGCGCGTGTAGGCACACCCTATTGCCCTGAGCACCACGAAAATCCACTCGCAGCGCAATCTGTTTCGCAAATGGTCGATACGGTCTTGGCCATGACTGAAGACACTAAGCTCATGATCATGGCGCCGGTTGTAGCCAATCGTAAGGGCGAACATAGTGATTTATTTGAAGCCATGCAGGCACAAGGCTTCGTTCGCTTTCGCATACAAAGTGGCACCCACGCAGCCAAGATTTATGAAGTTGATGATCTACCCAAACTCAAAAAAACTGAGAAGCACACGATTGATGTAGTGATTGATCGCGTAAAAATACGCAGCGACATTAAACAACGACTTGCCGAGAGTTTTGAAACGGCGATCCGCATAGCCGAAGGTCGCGCTATCGCACTGGAAATGGATACCGGTCACGAACATATTTTTTCGAATAAATTTGCCTGCCCAGTCTGCGGCTATTCCCTGCAAGAGCTGGAGCCGCGACTGTTCTCCTTTAATAACCCCATGGGTGCTTGTCCAGAATGCGACGGGTTGGGACACATAGAATTTTTTGATCCGAAACGTATTGTGGCCTTTCCCAATCTTTCGCTGGCATCAGGCGCTGTCAAAGGCTGGGACAGACGAAACCAGTTTTATTTTCAAATGCTTACTTCCTTAGCTAAGCACTATGAATTTGATCTTGATGTGCCGTTTGAAAATTTGCCAGAGATAGCGCAACAAGTTGTTCTATATGGCTCGGGCAAAGAAAAAATTCCTTTTGCTTATATCAACGAACGCGGCCGCACCATCATTAAAGAACACACGTTTGAAGGTGTAGTTCATAATCTACAGCGTCGATATCACGAAACAGATTCGATGGCAGTTAAAGAAGAACTTGCGAAATTCATTAATGAAAAAGAATGTCCCGAATGTCAGGGAGCCCGACTACGTGTTGAGGCCCGCTTTGTAAAAGTTGGTGAAGGCGCTCAACAACGCGCAATATTTCAGGTTGCTGAGATGCCGCTACGCGGCTCCCTGGAGTTTTTTGAGACACTAAAATTACGTGGTGCTAAAAAAGAAATCGCTGATCGCATAATCAAAGAGATTATTTCGCGACTTAAGTTTTTAAATAATGTGGGCTTGGATTATCTATCGCTGGATCGCAGCGCAGACACACTTTCTGGCGGTGAGGCACAGCGCATACGATTAGCATCTCAAATCGGATCAGGCTTAACAGGAGTGATGTACGTCCTGGATGAGCCCTCGATAGGCCTGCATCAGCGAGACAACGACCGCTTAATCACCACGCTCAAGCACCTAAGGGACATCGGCAACACCGTTCTCGTAGTTGAGCACGATGAAGACGCTATCCGCAGCGCAGACTATGTGGTCGACATGGGCATGGGAGCAGGCGTACACGGTGGTGAAGTTGTCGCTCAGGGCAGCATCAACGACATACTTAAAAGCAAAGAATCGTTGACTGCTCAATACCTCAATGGCCGATTAGCTATTGCAGTGCCTGAGCAGCGCGTAGCATTTGATTCCAAAAAACAGCTGGTACTCAAAGGCGCCGAAGGTAACAATCTCAAATCCGTCACATTAGAATTACCTATAGGTTTATTAACCTGTGTCACTGGCGTGTCTGGTTCAGGTAAATCAACGCTGATTAATGACACCCTGCACCATGTCCTAGCACGTCATTTATATGGATCACAAGCTGAGCCAGCAAACCATGAAAGCGTGACGGGCTTAGAGCATTTCGATAAAGTGATTTCGGTGGATCAGGCGCCTATCGGTCGCACACCTCGCTCAAATCCAGCGACCTACACAGGTCTTTTCACACCGATACGTGATTTATTTTCTACTGTTCCGCAAGCAAAAGAACGTGGCTACTCCGCTGGCCGCTTCTCTTTCAATGTCAAAGGTGGTCGCTGCGAAGCCTGTCAGGGCGATGGCGTCATCAAAGTTGAAATGCACTTTCTGCCCGACGTGTACGTTCCTTGCGATGTCTGTCACGGCAAACGCTATAACCGTGAAACGCTGGAAATTCAGTACAAGGGGAAAAATATTTCCGAGATATTAGGCATGACGGTCGAGGATGCTCACGTATTTTTCAAACCCGTTCCTCTGATCGCTCGCAAACTGCAAACCTTGCTGGATGTCGGACTGGGTTATGTACGGCTAGGTCAAAGCGCAACCACGCTCTCAGGTGGCGAGGCGCAACGTGTGAAATTGTCACTCGAATTATCAAAACGTGACACGGGTCGAACACTTTACATACTCGATGAGCCGACGACTGGCTTACATTTTCATGATATCGCGCTCTTGCTCAAAGTGATCCACCGTTTACGCGATCAAGGAAACACGCTGGTGATTATTGAACACAACCTGGATGTGATCAAAACAGCCGATTGGGTTGTGGATTTAGGCCCCGAGGGTGGTGCCGGTGGAGGGCAAATCATCGCCAGCGGAACACCTGAGCAAGTCGCAAAAAATCCAGCCAGCTTTACTGGCAAATACCTTGCTGATCTCTTGTTCAAGAAAAAAGAGAAAAAACGCGCCTAGCAATACTGCAAGACTCCCTGAGAAGCTAGCCGTTTCAAAATCATTTTTGTAGCAAACGCTTCTCAGCGAGTTCTAATGCAGTCGCAGCACCCCGCAAGACCACCACATCACCCGCTTCTAGTATCGTGTCTTCAGCAAATGGGATGCGACTTTTGCCGCGTCTTACTGCTGTGACTTCAGCGCCCAGCGCGTTGATATTTAACTTCATCAGTGATGAACCTATTGCGCTGGCTTTGTCGGTCAGTGGAACGGAATGCAGCCGGACTTGCAGATGCTCGTCATCGTCTGCTATGTCACCCAAACCATGAAAGTAACCCCGTAAAGAAGCATAGCGCTCACTGCGAGCTGCCTGAACACGCTGTATTACCCGACGTAGCGGCACTCCTTTTAATAGCAGCGCATGCGATGCAAGCATCAAACTACCTTCGATAGCTTCGGGCACAACTTCATCCGCACCACCGGCTCTGAGCACATCTAAATCATCTTCACCCACACTACGCACGATAGCTGGCAGTGCAGGTGCAAGTTCGTTAGCAAAATGCAGTGTTTTCAAAGCGGCGTTAGTGTCAGCATACGTAATAACGATTGCTGCAGCGCGATGTATTCCTGCAGCTATCAAACTTTCACGCCGAGTCGCATCGCCATACGATACTTCTGCGCCTGCATTTTGTGCTTCGATGACACGCTCAGGATCAAGGTCGAGTGCGTGATACGGAATGTTTTCTTCTTCAAGTAACTTCGCCAGACTTTGGCCGCTGCGCCCAAAGCCTGCAATGATTACTTGCCCTTCTTCTTTCATGGCGCGGCTGGCAATACGGGTAAGATTGAGTGATTGCTCCATCCACTCATTGGATGAAAGCTTCATTGCGATACGATCAAAGTTAGCGAAAATAAATGGCGTTGCAAGCATAGACAACACCATCGCTGCAAGTATCAATTGCACCATACCGGGATCAACCAATCCCAATCCACCCGATTGATTTAACAATACAAAACCGAATTCACCACCCTGAGCCAATCCCAAGCCTGTGCGCAAAGCGACTCCGGGTTTGGCACCAAACAGACGCGCTAGCAGCGCAATCAAACTGAATTTAAGAAGTAAAGGCACTACTAATAACAGCAACACCAGCGGTAAATTTTCTATCACTAGCCGCAAATCCAGCAGCATGCCCACGCTGATGAAAAACAGACCCAAGAGCACATCGCGAAACGGCTTAATATCTTCTTCCACTTGAATCCGAAATTCAGTTTCAGAAATCAGCATGCCTGCAATAAATGCTCCCAAGGCAAGCGACAAACCTGCTGTTTCGGTAATCCACGCAGCACCCAGTGTAATTAGTAATAGGTTGAGCATGAATAATTCGTGTGAGCGGCGCTGTACAACAATCTGAAACCAACGACGCAATAAAATTTGCCCAAGAAATAACAACAGGAACAAAACGAAACACGCTTTTATACCCGCCATGACAAGGTCTTCGACTAAATCTGGACCCGGATGCGCAAGCGAAGGTAAGACAATGATGAGTGGCACTACGGCCAGATCTTGAAAAAGCAGGATGCTGGTGATGCGTCGACCATGCTCACTCTCCAGCTCCAGCTTTTCAGTCAATAGTTTTAATACGATGGCTGTCGAGGACATGGACAGTGCCGCACCTAAAGCAAATGATGCGCTCCAACTAATTTCTATTACGGATGGCAGCAGTTTTGCTATCAGATTGCCGAACAAAACCGTGACCACGATGGTCAGCACTACTTGCGCCATACCGAGGCCGAAAACATTGCGCCTCATCGACTTAAGTTTGGGCAGTGAAAATTCCAAACCTATAGAAAACATCAGGAACACAATGCCAAACTCAGCCAGGGTGTGAGTTGCACTGCTGTTCGATGCGAGCGCAAGCGCATGCGGGCCTATCAGTATTCCTACTGTCAGGTAGCCCAGCATGGGCGGCAGATTCATCATACGAAATGCCACCACGCCCAGTACCGAGGCGACCAGCAATATGAGTGTTAGTTCCAGCGGAGAATTCATGGGTCTCGGTAATGGTTAAGGGGCCTTAAAACATCCGGACGGAAATTATTACTCTGGGTGGCATTGATCTTTTACCACTGGCAGGTTTTTTGCTTTAGATCTTGAGCTATACTCCGTTCATGAGTGTAACCCATGAAAAAAGGTTCTCGCAGCATTTTGACAACAGCGTTGCTGATCGCGCGCTGGCGTTGGCGCAAGACACTCTTCAAATTGAGGCCGAGGCTATCTTGGCGTTGAAAGCTCGACTTACTGCAGATACCCACCAAAACTTTGCCCGCGCAGCGGCCTTGTTACTCGGCTGCAGTGGCCGCGTGGTCGTCTCTGGCATGGGGAAATCTGGTCATATAGCCCGCAAAATAGCTGCCACTTTAGCATCTACGGGCACACCAGCGATGTTTGTACATCCGGCGGAAGCCGCCCATGGCGATCTAGGCATGGTGACAAAAGCGGATGCAATGATTGCAATTTCGTATTCCGGCGAATCCGACGAATTACTGGCTATTACACCCGTCATCAAACGGCTGGGTGCAAAACTAATCTCCATGACGGGCAACCCCGATTCGTCTTTGGCGCGCTTGGCCGACGTGCACTTGAACATAGCCGTAGAAAAAGAAGCTTGCCCTCTGAATTTAGCCCCGACTGCCAGTACCACCGTAACCTTAGCCCTTGGGGACGCCTTGGCAGTGGCCATGTTGGATGCGCGCGGATTTAGAGAAGAAGATTTTGCGCGCTCCCACCCTGGCGGCTCGTTAGGCCGTAGACTACTGACTCACGTCCGTGATGTGATGCGAATCGGGGACGCTATCCCTGCAGTCAAACCGGATGTCATGCTGCCGCAAGCGCTGCTTGAAGTTACGCGCAAAGGAATGGCCATGACAGCAATTGTGAATGACGAGTTACACCTCGTCGGCATATTTACTGATGGCGACCTGCGCCGGCTGATAGAACAAGGCAAGGATTTTTCCAAAACACTCATACGCGATGTCATGCATACGAATCCTCGAGTGTTGGGCCCAGATCAGCTGGCGGTAGATGCAGTCGAGCTGATGGAGCACCATCGTATTAATCAAGTATTGGTGTGCGAGCCTAACGGAAAATTAGTCGGTGCTTTGCATATTCATGATCTCACACGAGCCAAGGTGATCTAATCATGAATGCACTCAACCTAAGCTCCGTCGAGCGTGCAAAGCGACTTAGACTAATGATTTTCGATGTCGACGGTGTCCTAACGGATGGTGGTTTACGCTATGGTTCAGATGGGGAATTGATTAAGACGTTTAACGTACTCGATGGCCATGGAATCAAGCAGCTGCAAAATTCTGGGGTTCGTACCGCCATAATCAGCGCCCGACAGTCCACTATCGTTGCTCGTCGCGCTGCAGATCTTGGTATCACTATTCTTTTACAAGGAGTGCACGATAAAAAATCAGCATTCGAGCAAACAGTCCACGATCTGGGTCTCACCTTTGAAGAATGTGGTTTTATGGGTGATGACGTTATCGATCTTCCTGTCATGACGCGTGTAGGATTTGCTATCAGTGTGCCAAACGGACATCCCGAAGTACGTAGTCGCGCTCATTACGTGTCACAAGTTCAAGGTGGTCATGGGGCAGTACGCGAAGTCTGTGACTTTATTATGCGCGCCCAAGGTAATTACGAATCGGCGCTTGCGCCATATCTCTCATGACTACAGAACGTAGCCGCCGCTACCCCGCGCTGCTGCTGCTAGCCGTTGGATCCTTGATGGCTGCGCTGAGTTTTTGGGTATTGGAACTTACCCGACGCTCTGGTGACGACACCCATCAACCTAGTGTTCGAACTGAGCCCGATTATTTTATCGATGATTTCACTTACACACGACTGTCGGTAAGTGGAAACGCGCAGTACGTCATTAGTGGGAAAAAATTAACTCACTTCCCAGTTGATGACAGCAGTGTCGTTGTACAACCATCGGTGCGCAGCTATTCCAATTTACGCGATCCAATGATGCTGCAAGCCCAACAAGCAAAGATAAGTGGGGATCAAAAAGAATTTCATTTTTATGACAATGTCACGTTAGAGCGGCCCCAAGTACGCGGCTCAGATACCTTACGTGTTGCGTCCGATTACATGCTAGTACTACCCGATCAAGATATCGTAAAAACTGACAGAAAAGTCATTATGACTATGGGTAATTCCCGCATGGAAGGAAAAGGCATGGTTATCGACAATGGTCGGCGCCAGATGAACCTTCAAAATCAAGTCTATGGGCATTACGAATCACCGCGTTAACAAGGGATGCGTCACTTATGAAAAATTCCATTACGGCTTTAATTAAAACGAGCTCTATTATTTTTTGCTTTATTGCGCACAGCATAGCTCATGCCGAAAAGGCAGATTTAAATAAGCCAACGAATGTTGAAGCCAATCAGATGTTCTATGACGAGGCTAAACAGACCAATACCTTCATAGGTAATGTGGTCCTAACTCGTGGAAGTTTAATCATGCATGCTGACAAATTGCTAGTACGTCAGGATTCGGCAGGACATCAATACGCTACCTTGTATGCTCCCCCAGGCGGCTCTGCGCGATTTCGTCAAAAACGTGATGGTGGCAAAGATCTATGGATAGAAGGCAATGCCGCTGATCGTATTGAGTACGATACAAAAACTGAAATTGCTAAGCTGTTTAAACAATCACGCATAAAAATGCTCGATGGCACGCGCATCACCGATGAGGTGGAAGGTGAATTTATTTCTTATGACAGTCGTGCTGAGTTCTACTCTGTCAGTAATTCCGTGACAGGTGAAAGCAAACCCGGCAGTGGTCGTGTACGCGCAGTGATACAACCACGAGGTCCGGATAAAGGTAAAGATGAAAAGTAGTTTGTCCAGCATGCTGCAAGTGCGCGGCCTTCAGAAAAGTTATGGCGCCCGTCAGGTGGTGCATGACGTGTCGCTGGATGTTGCCAGCGGCGAGGTAGTCGGTTTACTTGGCCCCAATGGCGCTGGAAAAACGACGTCGTTTTATATGATTGTTGGTCTGGTTCCATCCGAAGGTGGAGAGATCACACTCGACGGCGAGAGCATATCGAGCTTACCGATCCACCGACGCGCCGAGCGAGGCCTATCGTATCTACCGCAAGAAGCCTCTGTCTTTCGTAAGCTTTCTGTTGAAGATAATATTCGAGCCGTACTCGAACTACAAAAAATTAATGGTAAACCTCTGCCTCGCGGTGAGATCGAGCAACGACTCGACACTCTGATGGCGGATCTGCAAATCGATAAGCTACGCGGAAATCAAGCCTTATCCTTATCAGGCGGCGAGAGACGTCGCGTTGAAATTGCCAGAGCATTAGCGACTAGTCCCCGTTTTATTTTGCTCGACGAACCTTTTGCAGGCGTCGATCCGATTGCTGTTATTGAGATTCAGCGTATTGTTCGCTTCCTTAAAGAGCGTGGCATTGGTGTGCTCATTACCGACCACAGTGTGCGCGAGACATTAGGTATTTGCGATCGTGCTTACATAATTAATCAAGGATCTGTATTGGCATCAGGCAGCCCGGAAGAAATCATTGGCAACGAATCTGTGCGCCGTGTTTATCTGGGCGAG
>CAYUDI010000093.1:0-9982 GCA_964443585.1 uncultured Bifidobacterium sp. | reverse complement strand
CTCCAGTGCCTTTATGTTTGTTGACAAATTCACTTGGGGTACGTTAGCCGCCTCGTTTAACTGTACTGATCCAGAGTTTTCATTTTATGTACTGCGCTTTTTACTTGGCGTGGCAGAAGCTGGATTTTTCCCAGGAATTATTCTGTACCTAACCTACTGGTTTCCGGGATCACGCAGAGCAAAGATGGTAGCGCTATTCATGACGGCGATTGCTGTATCCAATCTCGTGGGCTCGCCACTTTCCGGTGCCATCATGCAGTACATGGATGGTGCTGCGGGTGTAAGTGGTTGGAAGTGGTTATTCTTGCTAGAGGGCGTTCCATCGATACTGGTAGGTTTTATGGTGTTTTATTTTTTACCAAATAGTCCACGCGAAGCAACATGGCTGACTACAGAAGAACAAGACTACGTTATCGCTCAAGTTCAGGAAGATGAAAAACTCAAAAGCACTGACGATAGCGAACATCACTGGATGGATGCCTTTAAAGATATTCGAGTCTGGGCATTAGCGCTGGTGTATTTTAGTGGCGTCGTGTGCTTCTATGCGATTAATTTCTGGATGCCGACCATCATTCAAGAGCTAGGTGTTGATAAAAAAGATTTTTTCAAAGTGGGTTTGATCAGCATTATTCCGTGGGGTATCGCAGCAGTATTTATGGTCGTCTGGGGCGCCCATTCCGATAAAACAGGTGAGCGCCGCTATCATGTAGCAGGCTCGCTGTTTATTTGTATAGTCGGTTTGATAGGCTTGGCGTTCGTGGGTAAGGCCCCGATCCCTTCCATCATTGCACTGACCGTTGTAGCATCAGGTGTGCTGGCTTTTGTGGCAACCTTCTGGTCATTACCAACTGCATTTTTAACGGGTACGGCCGCTGCTGCAGGTATTGCGTTCATTAATTCTGTAGGTAATCTGGGTGGTCACTTCGGTCCTGATTTGATAGGACGCGTCAGAAACCTATCGGGTGGCGCAACGGAGTCGGCATTCTGGGCTCTGGCAGCGATTGCCCTCGTGGGTGTGATCATTACTCTTGTGATCTCGCGCGGCGAAACCACTGGCCAAGCTGTCTGAATTAACGTAAACGCAGAACACTATGTATTGAAATGAGGCCCTCGTTGAGGGCCTCTTACGTTGCTAATTTGGAGCTAATAAAAAATGAGTCAATTAGATTTGCAAAAAAAAGTTGCGGTCATTACTGGCGGTGCACAGGGCATAGGTTTTAATACGGCAAAACGCATGATTGCTTCTGGCGCTCAGGTAGCGCTATGGGATAGAGATGCAGCACAGCTAGCCATCGCATTAAAAGAACTAGGCGCTGCCGCCTGGGGAACCCCGGTGGATATTGCTGACAATGATTCCGTACTCAAAGCAACGGCTGCAACGCAGGCACACTTTGGACGCATAGATATTTTGGTGAACAACGCAGCTATTGTGGGACCTAATGCACCCATGTGGGAATATCCTATCGCCAGCTTTGTTGATGTGATGAATATTAATGTGAACGGTACTTTTTTAGTCACTCGTGCAGTTATACCGTTGATGATAGCCACGGGCTACGGTCGGGTGGTGAATGTGGCCTCCATAGCGGGTAAAGAGGGTAATCCGAATGCCTCAGCCTATTCAGCCTCCAAAGCGGCGGTGATTTCACTGACTAAGAGCTTGGGCAAAGAGCTGGCTGATAAAAACATTGCAGTCAATTGCGTGACACCCGCTATAGCCAAAACAAAATTGGCTATGGAACAGGATCCAAAACACATAGCCTACATTCTGGGCAAGATACCCAGGGGCCGCATGCTTGAACTGGATGAAGCCTCGGCTATGATTTGCTGGCTCTGTACGGAAGAAAATTCATTTACCACCGGTGCTGTATTTGACTTGTCAGGCGGGCGTGCGACGTATTAATCAAATTATAATTAATTGAATTGTTCATCAGGCGCACTATCGTCTTGCAAGTATTTTCAGCGAGCTGCTAATTTGATGTGAATTTTGTGACGACCCGGCACAGTGGTTCTACGTTGTGTCAACTCAAGCTAGTGGTTGGTCTTGGACCAGCCGCTTCAAACGGCACTGTTTTTATTTACTCAGTGCTTTTTTAAAGATTACATTTCCGCCATAAAGCACGGAATTCACCAGAGTAAGCTCAGTCGCGGTAGCGATATACATAGTGCTGGCATATCATCCTTCCGATCTAGATTTAAGGGAGCAGGAGGTGACGATGTCCAATGCGTCGGATTTGTATTTAGAATTTGTCTGCAATCGCCGCTCATTAAGAGAACGCAATCTTTTGCCCCCGCTTGATCCGCTGGAGGAACGCCTGCTTGAAATAATTGCGGGCACGACCGAATCCGAGATACGTCTTTCAGTTACTGATCTCATCAGTAACAGTGACTTGGGTTCACCCACCACTCTTCACAATCGACTGACATCGCTTCGTAACAAAGGCTGGGTAGAGTTGGCTTATGCAGGCGACGCTAGAAGACGCCATGTGCAGCTTAGTACTGCTGGTTTACGATATTTAGACACACTTGCAAAATATATCATTAATAGTGTCGCTTAGCGTCAATGAGCTAGCGTGTGTAACAAGCCGGAAAGCGATATAAATTCATAGCGACCATAATTCGTTTCTTTTTTTTACACGAACCGGGTGCGGCAAGTGACCCTGAAACATATAGCCCGCTTAGCCAAAATCAATCTACGGCGTCACTATTTATAAAAACAATAAAAATCCGTTTGCCGTCATTGCCATGCCTAGTAACGTAGCTATTCCTGAGCCATAAAGTACCCAACGAGATTTTGAGAAAAACGCCATAAAACTTAGGCCTGTGCCAATATCAGTGATGTTATTGGTCAGTTAGTGGTTGATGCAAAAATTTTCCAGGAAAAGCTTGTTATTACTAGTGAATTACAAAATAAGATAGTTTGGCTTTGTGATATGAATTTGATCAATCAACTTTTCTATAATTTGTATACGAATGCTGTTAAATACAACGTAGATGATGGTTGGATCAGAATAAAACTCACAAAGTTAACAAATGGATTTGAATTTTTAATGTCTAATCCCTCATCGGATCCGCCGGCGAATCTTACCCAGAGAGCATTCGATCGTTTTTACCGCGGGGACTCTTCGCGAGTTAGGAATATTGATGGTGTAGGGCTGGGGTTGAGCCTGGCTCAGGAGATTGCCCGGGTTCATGGGGCGGCACTGACCTTAAGTGTCAGCGCAGAAAATATCGTTACAGTTAGTCTGCGATTCCCTGCGGGTATCAGTTCATGAGTTTTTAGTTAATTAGCTGACTTACACATAAATGTAAACATTACAGTTCAGATTGAAATCAGTACATATGGCGAGTGAACTACGTCATTCACGCAATATAGTGTTTATATCGTAGTGGCAGTTGCACCCACTTCACCGCGTATTAGCTGATTTCTGACGATCTCTGTAGGTTGAAAAAGTTTAATTAAGCAGTCCAGCAGTTTCGCCGCTTTGCCGCTGTTGTCCATAGAAAAATTACAGACATAGACATCAAGGGTAACAGCGCCTAGCTCTGGCCAAGTATGAAGAGCAAGATGGGATTCAGCGAGTAAGACGGTGCCGGTGACTCCACCGCATTCGTCTGCATTTAATCCTGGAAAAGCATGAAAGACTTCACTAACGGCAGTCAGCCCGCACGTATCCACAAACTCTAGGCAGTAGCGTCGTAAAGAATCAGCATCCGTCATCAGTGGAAGATGGGATGGGCAGCCTGCAATATCGGCGGTAAGATGAATTCCACGCATAGTAAATTCCTTTCCCCTTAAAACAAGAAAGAAACCCTCCAAGTACACATGTACCAAGCAGAAGGGCAGTTAAAAAAAGCCAACTAGGCTACTTTGTGTTTCCTGGGCCGACCGGTTTTTACGGCCTGAAGTTTTTTCTTGGCAGACTTCACTTTTGAAGTACTTAAGTTAGTTACAAATGAAATGCCTATTCTGATCAATTCACTTTTTTTGATCTCAAACCCATCTTTCAGGCAGGCCTTTTTTATTTTGGCAAGTCCTACATATTCCGATTCAGGAATAGTAAAGCTATCACGCACTAGCTGAGGTGTTGTGGGCTTCTCTGATTTGGTTTCTGCTGGTTTAAGGTTTGCTTTTTTTTCAATGATTTTTTTTGCAGGTTTGGCAGAATTTTTTCTTGCTACTGACTTGGGTGTAGAAGCTGCAGCCTGACTAGTCAATGATTTTTTTTTCGAAGTCATATATAAAGTCTCCGAGTGAAATTAGGTTGTACATTTAACGTTTTTATAATAAAAACAATATAAATGATTTATACGGTATGACGGTATACACCCAAAGTCACTAGGCGTCGATAAATTGTTGCCAGCAGACAACAATATTTATCTTTTTTACATGGGTAAATGAATGCGGGCAACGATTAATTCTGCCGAAAATAGACCGTAATTAATCGTGAGCGGCAATGAAGATATGTGGCGCGGCCAGGTTAGACATTGTGATTACTTTCGTACCAGTTTTTAGATCGGTTAACAATATTCACAACGATTAGCATAACCGGCACTTCGATTAAGACACCAACAACGGTAGCTAAGGCAGCACCTGATTGGAATCCAAATAGACTAATTGCTGTAGCCACCGATAGTTCAAAAAAATTCGAAGCACCAATCAGTGCTGATGGGCATGCCACTGAGTGAATTTCACCGACTTGTTTATTCAGCCAATAGGCTAATGCTGCATTAAAAAAAACCTGTATGAGTATAGGTACAGCTAGCAGAGCAATGATAAGCGGCTGATCAATGATGGCTTTGCCTTGAAATCCAAATAATAGGATCAGGGTCAGAAGTAATGCAGCGATAGACCATGACCCCATTTTCTCTACGTGTTGTAAGAATATATCGCTACCTTGTTTGAGTAAGGTGTATCGCCAGGCTTGTGCCAGCAATACTGGTATGACGATGTACAACATAACGGAGGTTGTGAGTGTTTCCCAAGGGACGACGATTGCTGACATGCCAAGTAAGAGGGCGACTATGGGGGCAAAGGCGAACACCATAATGATGTCATTCAAGGCGACTTGCGATAGCGTAAATAAACCATCCCCATGTGTGAGCCGGCTCCAAACAAATACCATCGCAGTGCAGGGTGCTGCAGCCAGGAGTATCAACCCCGCGATATAGCTGTCGATTTGCTCTGCTGGCAGTAACGGTGCGAATAGATGGCGAACAAAAACCCATCCAAGTAGTGCCATCGAAAATGGCTTTACTAGCCAATTGACAAACAAGGTGACGCCTATGCCGCGTACATGCCGACGGACTAAGGGCAGCGATCCAAAATCAATTTTTATCAGCATAGGGATGATCATGACCCACACCAGTAAACCAACGACTAAATTAACGTTAGCTAACTCCAGTGAGGCGATGTAATGAAAGCTTTGCGGGAAAAACTGTCCAAGTATGATTCCTACCAAAATACAGATAAAAACCCATAAGCTTAAGTAACGCTCAAAAAAACTCAAGACGAGAACTGGTTGGGTTGCGACCGTATCGGACAGAATGGAACTCATGGGAAAGCCTTTGGTCGTGTTACTGCTTGGCTTTTGATAATGGCTTGATAGACGACACCGGTGAGCATGGATTGCCGCCGCAACAGTTATCTGTCAGGTAAGTGAGCAGGGCGTTCATGCTGTTGATTTGTGCAGAGTAAATAACGTAACGTCCCTCTTGTCGCGATTCAGCTAATCCAGAGTGTGTTAATTCTTTCATGTGAAATGTTAACGACGAAGGTGATATCCCCAAGCTTTCCGCTAATTGACCGGCTGGCAGCCCTTGGGGTCCGGCTTGAACTAAGCTGCGAAAAATAGATAGACGTGATTCTTGCGCTAACGCAGCTAGCGATTTCACTGCAAGAGTGGAGGTCATTTTTTTCATGAAGCTGTCATTTTCTAACGTTAAGATTTACAGAAGGCTGTGAAACATCACGTATTCATTATTTCATTATTTCAATAATTATACAAATGTAATGATAAAATTCTGATTGCTTTAGCGATGTTTGTTTAAGTGTTAAAACTTAATGAGGTAAACCATGAAGGTAGGTATCAATGGCATGGGCCGTATTGGTCGTTTGGCGTTGCGCGCTGCAATGGGCGCTGCTGATCGGCAGTCCGATGATCCCAGAGCAAATAATCGCTTGGACATTGTTCATGTCAATGAGCTTAAAGGCGGAGTAGAGGCAACGGCTCATTTACTCGAGTTTGATTCCGTACAGGGACGCTGGCGATCGGGTATAGCCGCTTTGAACGAGCGCACAATACGCATAGGCTCACAGCATGTGTCCTATTCTAACCATGCTCATGCCGCTGATATACCGTGGGGTGAGCTGGGTGTGGATGTAGTGCTGGAATGTACGGGTAAGTTTCTAACTATAGAGACATTGCAGGGTCATCTTGATCGAGGCGCCAAGCGCGTCATCGTAGCAGCTCCAGTCAAAGTGGATACTGTACTGAATGTAGTGATGGGTGTTAATCACACAATGTATGATCCTACTAAACATCCCATAGTGACAGCTGCCTCATGTACCACCAATTGTCTTGCACCGATTGTTAAAGTAGTTCATGAAGCGATAGGTATACGGCATGGCCAAATCACGACCATCCACGATCCCACGAACACTAATGTTATTACCGATGCGCCGCACAAGGATTTGCGTCGTGCCCGCAGTGCCATGCTCAGCTTGCAGCCAACAACAACCGGCAGTGCGACAGCCATTGCGCTGATTTATCCCGAACTCAAAGGTAAACTCAACGGCCATGCTGTACGTGCCCCCGTGTTGAATGCTTCATTGACTGATTGTGTATTTGAGCTCCAGCGTGAAACCACGGTCGACGAAGTCAACTCACTATTTGCAGATGCCGCTAAGGGCTCATTGGCAGGTATTTTGGGATATGAAATTAAACCTTTGGTGAGTGCTGACTACGCACGCGATACACGCAGTGCTATTGTCGATGCGCTCTCAACGATGGTCACCGATAAGACGCTACTCAAAATTTACGCTTGGTATGACAATGAAATGGGTTATGCCTGCCGTATGGTGGATTTGGCGTGTCATATGCAAAGCGTAGGAATTTAATTTCATGACGCCATCGCCAGCAGGTATACGAAATTATCTAGTCGTTACTTCTTCCTATTGGAGTTTTACGCTGAGTGATGGCGCCTTGCGTATGCTGGTGCTGATGCATTTTTTTCGACTGGGATATTCGCCATTTACATTGGCGTTTCTGTTTTTACTGTACGAAGCTGCAGGAGTAGCAGCCAACCTTATCGGCGGCTGGCTGGCGACGCATTTTGGTATTACTCGCATGCTGATCGTGGGCTTGACTACGCAAATCATCGGGTTTTTACTACTCTCGGTAGTGTCGCCCGATTGGACAGCAGCCATGTCAGTAGCATGGGTCGTATTGGCTCAGGGTATATGCGGAATAGCGAAAGACTTAACTAAAACAGCCAGCAAATCAGCTATCAAGTTAACCGCGAGCGACGCACCGGGGCAGCTCTTTCGTTGGGTAGCCTGGTTTACAGGTAGTAAAAACGCGATGAAAGGTGTGGGCTTTTTTATCGGGGGTTTGCTGCTGGATAGCTATGGTTTCAGTCCCTCGCTCTGGTTAATGGCCTCGGTGTTGTCTGTTATTTTGGTTGCGATTATTTGGTCGTTGCCAGCGACACTAGGGAAGGCTAGGGCATCCAAATCATTTAAAGAATTATTTGGTAAAAGCCGTGCGATTAATCTACTCGCCGGTGCTCGCGTGTTTTTGTTTGGCGCGCGTGATGTGTGGTTTGTGGTGGGAGTGCCCGTTTTTTTGTATAGTCAGGGCTGGAACTTTACGATGGTAGGAACTTTCATGGCGTTGTGGACTATCGCGTATGGTTTGGTGCAAGCCATGGCGCCTAAATTTATACGGCGCAGTCCCGATGGCTTAACCGCTGAAGTGCCAGCAGCGCGGTGGTGGTCTTTTGTGTTGATGCTGGTGCCAGTTGCGTTGGCGCTGGTGGTCGCATTAGCGATTGAACCGCTGCAATGGATAGTAGTCGCAGGGCTTGCCGTCTTTGGATTTGCGTTTGCTGTAAATTCCTCGGTTCATTCTTACCTCATACTAGCCTACGCAGGTTCAGAAAAAGCGGCAGAGGATGTGGGGTTCTATTACGCGGCTAACGCGCTAGGTCGATTTTTGGGTACCTTGTTATCAGGGGTGTTGTATCAATGGGGTGGTCTGTCATTTTCACTTACCGGATCGGCATTGATGCTGGCGAGCTGTTGGGCGATCACACTGGCGTTGCCGCTGACAAAAGAGTCCCAGCGTGCCTTAGAAACGTCAAGTGTGGCAGGTAATGAGACTCTGTAACGGCGAATGAGATAACAATGAGACTACTGTTAGTGTTTTATATGATGCTAATTAGTCCGCTGGCAGCTGCTGAGTGGGTCGAGTTTTCAAAAGGGACGGATAGCAAATATTATTATGATCCAGAGACCCTCACTAATAAACGCTATACGCGTGTCATGATTCTGGTTAATTACAAGAATAAAAATAAAGCAGATCGATGGGTATCTGAAAAAACACTCTACGAAGCCAATTGCAAATTCAAACAACTGCGCATGATAAAAATGAGTATCTACGATGGTGAAATGGGCGAGGGGACCATGGTTGGTAGCCGAGTACGACCAGAAAACTGGGGCTATGTGCCGCGTGAAACACAGTATTTGGATTTACTGAATTTGCTGTGTGGTGGGAAGAACTAAGGCGTGTCGTGTAGGTCTTTTGTTGAAAAAAAATATTCCAGTTCGCAATCTGATCGGGAACAAGACGCATCCACTTGTTACAGAGCGAGGGCAAATCCATGTAGCTATGGCATTAAACAGAAACCAAGGATCATTCAATGGCCAGATCTTGTCCTTCAACCTCGCCAGGCACCCAAGCATTGGGTCAAATTGGAAACAACATAGAGCTTAATCCGACCACAATTGCGTCAAATGCCGCTTCCAACACTCTGACCGAACCGACTATGTATAGCAAAGCAGCTTTGCCACACTCGTCGCTGCATGCTACGAACTGGCAGTTGGAATACATCAACTACGGCTTATTACCAGCAACTCATGCGGAGCCGCCGACGAGTTTTGCGTCTGAAATGCCGTCTGCCGGGACTGAGGCTATGTCAACTTCGCTGTATGAGAGGCACAGCACCAATTCCTCATCGGGAACGACCGGTATTGAATGCATGCTCGTTCAAACAGTCATGAATATCCGTCACCGCGATGAAGGTCAAGTTGCAGCCGATGGCGAACCGCCGGCCAAGCGCTTCAAAAATGTTGCTGGTAGAGCGATTGCTCCCCCCATGACGCACCCCACCAATCTGGCTGACCTCCTGCCGTTACAGTCACGGCCTCCACTGCGAATTGACCTCCCACCGTTACAGTCAATGCCGCCCTTGCAAATTTTCAGCATCCCAGAAATTCGTCCTCTCACTGCGCCTCAAGCTACGCGCACCGCTCCGGGTGCATACATCCGCGGGAATAGGTACAGCCCTGGCATCGTCAAGCTGCTGCATGCATATCAAAAGCAAATGGCAGAAACCGGTGGTTTCGATGTAGAGGAATTGATTGCCCTGCTTGCTTTGAAAGGCAACAATTTCACCTTTGGAGATCCAGAAAGAATCGAGTTTTCTCGCGCATTGGTAAGCCTGATTAATAGCACCATAAAGCGGCACAACAAATCTCAAGGTAAGTTCGACTCGCCCACCCTTGATCGCTTTGGCCTAGCGGCGCTGGAATGGCTCTCACGCTCGGCGAGGGTGATGCGTTCAAGTGAACTCAATGAAAGCTACTCGAATGGCAATCCCGACATGCATGACGAGAATGTCATCGTCCGCCCATTGTTGCGAATGATGTGCGCCGCCCCGGAATCGCGTGATTTCATACTTCGCATTTTTGACACCGTCAAAC
>CAYUDI010000092.1:0-9997 GCA_964443585.1 uncultured Bifidobacterium sp. | reverse complement strand
TGCAGACGCAGCACCGGTAACTGCCAAGAAAACTGCAGCCAAAAAAGCCCCAGCCAAAAAAGCTGCCGCAAAAAAAACCCCAGCGAAAAAAGTCGCTACAAAAAAGGCCGTGGCGAAAAAAGCCGTAGCGAAAAAATCGGCTTAAGACACGCTAACAACGCGGTACTGACAAACGATGAATAGCGCTCGCCCTTTTTCTGCACACTCTCGCGTAACGATACAAAGCTTACGAGCCTCTCGTATACGCGAAGTCGCCAATGCCGGCATGGGCCGTACTGATGTGCTGCCTTTTTGGTTTGGCGAACCCGATGAAGTTACACCAGAGTTTATACGCGATGCGGCCAAACAATCTTTGGATGCGGGCGAGACGTTTTATACACAAAACTTTGGTCTGCCTGCATTACGCGAAACCATCGCTGCTTATTCGTCACGCCTCCACAGGCCCACAGAAGCAAGCACGATTGCGCTAACGTCATCTGGTGTATCCGGTTTGATGCTAACAGCGCAGCTGCTGCTTAACCCGGGCGACCGTGTTGTGATCGTCACGCCACTGTGGCCCAATTTGGTAGAGATACCCAAAATACTTAATGCAGAGGTTGTCACCGTATCACTGCAATTAAATACCAGGCCAACGCATCCTGTATGGGAATTAGATCTCGATGAGTTATTGGATGCGTTAACACCTGACACGAAGGCCTTGCTGCTTAATTCGCCTAACAATCCTACCGGTTGGATCATTAGTCACGAACAACAAGCGATCGTACTAGCCCATTGTCGCAAACATGGTATTTGGCTCATCGCGGATGACGTATACGAACGACTGATTTACGATCAGCCTGTGGGTAAGCCCGCGTGCGCGCCTTCATTTTTGAATTTGGCTGAATCTGATGAACGCGTTATTTCCATTAACAGTTTTTCTAAATCATGGTTAATGACAGGTTGGCGTTTGGGTTGGATACAAGCACCTGAATCGCTCATCGCTGACTTAGGCAAACTAATCGAATACAACACCTCGTGTGCACCGGGGTTCGTGCAAACAGCAGGCATCGTGGCGATAGAGCGCGGTGAAGAAATTATTTCGCGCACCATTGCACGCTATACCCAAGCCCGCAATTATTTATATGAACAACTCTCGCAGTCTTTTTTTCAAGAAGCCGGCGTCATCGCACCATTTCCTCAAGGGGCGATGTATTTGTTTTTCAAAATAAACGGCGAGTCGGATTCGCTCGCACTGTGCAAACAGTTAGTTGCTGAGGCCGGCATAGGCTTGGCACCCGGCAGTGCGTTTGGCCCTGAAGGTGAAGGTGCCATACGCTGGTGCTTTGCCAGCTCGCTAGACAAACTTGAACTCGGTGTGCAGCGCCTGGAAAATTTTCTCAAACAGAGAGTTAGTTAAATTTCTGCTCAGATCTGAGTTCACAAATAATTAAATTTATAGTTTCTGGAGACATTATGAGTCAACGCATAAAAACCGCGATATCTGGCAGTTTGCCCAAACCCGCTTGGCTAGCAGAGCCAGAAAAACTATGGGCTCCCTGGCAGCTGCAAGGTGAAGCACTAGCCCAAGCAAAAAATGACGCTATGCGATTAGCAGTAGACGACCAACTGCGTGCTGGCATCACGGTCATCGGTGATGGCGAACAAACGCGACAGCATTTCGTCACCACATTTATTGAACATCTGGGCGGCGTTGATTTTGTTAACAGAAAAACTGTGCGTATACGTAATCGCTATGATGCTGAAGTTCCGGTCGTGGTGGATAAAGTTGTACGCACACAATCTGTTTTTGTAGAGGATGCAAAACGACTACGCAAATTAACCAAAGGCCCGATTAAGTTCACGCTGCCAGGTCCAATGACGATGATCGATACGCTGTTTGATGACTATTACAAAAGTCGTGAAAAACTAGCTTGGGCTTTTGCTGAAATTCTTAATCAAGAAGCGCTCGAGCTAGCCGCAGCCGGCATAGATATAGTGCAGTTTGACGAGCCTGCATTTAATGTATTTTTTGATGAAGTGCGCGACTGGGGTGTGAAAACACTCGAACGTGCTGCATTAGGCTTACCCTGTAAATCGGCTGTGCATATTTGCTATGGCTACGGTATAGAAGCCAACATCAAATGGAAGCAAGGCTTGGGTGAAGAGTGGCGTCAATACGAGCACGTGTTCCCACTACTGGCCAACAGCACTATCGATCAAGTAAGTCTGGAATGCCAAAACTCGCGCGTGCCTATGGAGTTCATTGCCATGCTCAAGGGAAAGGATGTCTTAGTCGGTGCTATTGATGTCGCTACCTCAACAATAGAAACACCAGAGCAAGTTGCTGACGTATTGCGTCGTGCGCTTAAGTATGTGGACGTAAAACATGTGCAAGGCTGCACAAATTGCGGATTGGTGACTATGCCACGCGATGTGGCGGCGGCTAAATTGCAGGCGTTGGCTGCGGGTGCTGATTTACTCAGCAAAGAACTCGGGCTCGTTTGATGGTGTCGAAAGCGTACCGGTACTAGGTACCGGTACAATAGCTGCATGGATGTCACGATTACAGAGTTGGAAGAAGCAATTAACTATTGGCGCCGCTTGCGGCCGTCCCTGGGTGAGGAGCGCGCACTCTCGCCTGAGGTCAATGCTCTCGCTGATGCTTATGCGTTAATGATTTTTGAGCGGGCGCGCGTACTGCCTATGTCGTCTTTAAGCGAAGCCGCACTGGGCTTGATTAAAGCCTGGCGTTCATCTGTGGAGGGTAACGCCGCCTGATGTCGTTGTTGACGTTGGGTAGCTGGCGCAGAGCTTAGCGCGGCTGGTGGAGATACATCACCCCTGCTCAATGTCGGCGACACACTCACAGTTTGTTTATCGTTTAATTCCAACCATTCATTTAATAATCCGGCTAGCCGTTCTGGCGAAATCCTATGGGTCGCATCGGTTTTAGCGTACAGCCAATCTGACAGCGCAAGAAATCGCGCAAATGGAGAATCTGCCAACAGTGCTGGCAATAGCGTTTTGAAGCGTCCGCTATTGGCTACCAAATCCCAGTAACGCGCAAAACGGACTAAGCGCTGCATCATCGTAAAGGCGATGCGGTCGGTTGATAAAATCGAGTAGGGTGGTGCAGGATCAAAAACTAATTCATAGTTTTTAGTGTGTCTACTAATCGGCGCACCGCGTAAGCGTTTCAAAATACCCATCTGAATTTCATGCGGTTGCAGTGACACCAACTGATCAAACCCCCGCCCAAAACTCTCTATATCTTCCCCTGGCAAACCTGCGATTAAGTCGACATGTAAATGTGCGTTGGACTGTGTGCGCAGCCACCGCAGATTTTCCATTGCTTTGTCATTGTTTTGTTTTCGGCTGATTAAACGCTGCACTTCCACGTTAAACGTTTGTATGCCTATCTCAAACTGCAATGTGCCTTCCGGGAAAAGCTGCACACTCTCTTTTAATGATTCTGGCAGATGATCTGGCACCAACTCAAAATGTGCAAATACCCGATCCGTTGGATTAGCTTCTAGCTTATCGAGAAAAAATTGCAAGATGCGTTTGCTGGTAGCGATATGCAGGTTAAAAGTTCGATCGACAAACTTAAATACCCGCACACCACGCGCATACATTTGCTCTAATTCCGCCAACAAGGCTTCTAGCGGAAAAGGCCATGCCGTTTTATCCAACGCTGATAAACAAAATTCACACTTAAACGGACAGCCGCGTGAGGCTTCTATATACACCGTGCGATGGGCGATATCTTGTGCTGAGTAATGCGCATAGGGGAACGCAATTTTATCCATGGGCGGCTGCTCACCGGCATGAATTTTCATTAGGGGCTTAGGGCCATGTATGAGTGCTGCGCACAGTTGCGTAAAACTTATATCGCCCCAGCCTGTAACGACATAATCCGCCAGCTTAACGATGGCTTGTTCTTCAGGCTCGTACGAAACTTCTGGGCCACCCAGAATGATGATGACCTCAGGCGCGACGCGCTTAAGTAGCGCAACAATGTGGGTAAGCTCTTCTACATTCCAGATGTACACACCAAAACCAATAATACGCGGCTGATGCGCTAACAACTTTTCTACGGCGTCTGCTGCGCGTATGCCGATAACAAATTCTTGTAGCTGCGTAATCGGTGCTAATTGACCCATGTTAGCCATGAGATAGCGTAGCCCCAGCGAGGCGTGAGAAAACCTGGCATTGAGTGTGCTGAGTAGGATGCTCACTGCGCCAGCTCGGCTTCCTGCAATTGACGCCACATGACTTTGCCCGTCGCAGATTTTGGTAGTGCGTTGATAAAGCTTACTTTACGCGGCACTTTGTAAGCGGCCATTTGCGTGCGCGCCCACTCCATCAGGCTTACCTCAGTCAAATTACTTCCCGGCTTTTTTACCACCACAGCTTTAACTGTCTCACCACGGTAATCATCGAGCGCGGCAATGATGCAGCATTCTTGTATTTCAGGATGTTGATACATCATGGACTCGACTTCGGCCGGCCAAACTTTGTAGCCGCTTGCATTAATCATTCGTTTTAACCTGTCGGCAAAAAAGAAGAATCCTTCCTCATCGCGATAACCTAAGTCGCCGGACCGAAAGAATTTTTTACCATCAATTTCTAGAAATGCTTCGCGTGTTTTTTGTTCATCACCCCAATAGCCCACCAATACCTGCGGGCCATGAATAATGATTTCACCAACTTCGTTGACAGGCAGTTCGCGATGCGTCTCAGGATCGATGATACGAGAATCCACATTAAAAATTGGAATCCCCAAGCATTGCTGCTTCAGACGTTGTATGGGATTCGAGTGTGAGGTTGCGATGGTTTCAGACAAGCCATAACCTTCCATGTAGCGCAGCCCTGTAATATCCAACAGCTTCTGTGCTATGGCAGCTGGCATGGCAGCGCCACCGCCCGATACACGCTTTAAACTTTTTATGTCGTAATCGCCCAACTTGGGATTGGATAAAAAATCAATCATCATCGTTGGTATGCTGGTCCAGCTCGTGACTTTGTGTCGAGTGATCAATCGCCCTGCAAGATCACGATCCCAGCGCGGCATGATAATTAAGGTAGCGCCGGCATACATTGCTGCATTCATGCTGATCTGCATACCCGTCACATGAAACAAGGGCAGCGAAAGTAAGACCACATGATCCGAAGCTCCTGCTCCGGCCCAAATCGCTCCACTAATGGCGTTAAACATTACCCCGCTGTGCGTGTGCATGCAGCCCTTGGGCCTGCCTGTGGTTCCTGAGGTGTAGGGCATACAAGCCAGATCATCAGGGCCGGCAAGCGGCGGATGTGGCTCATAATCACGGGCAATTGCATCCGACCACGAGATTAACCTCTCATCGTGCAACGGTATTCGCGACGCGCTTACCCAGCTAGGCGGCTCATCGTCAGAAGCGGCGAGGTAGTCGGAGTAACAGGCAACTACGATCTGACGTAAGCATGTATCGCCTAGCAGCGGTGTAATGTGTGACAACAGTTCTTGGCCAGAAAACGCAATTTCAGTGCCGCTATCTTCTACGGTATGACGCAATTCATCCGTCAGCAACATAGGGTTAACGGGTACGACGATGGCATCGGCTCGCAAGATCGCATAAAAAGCGATGATAAATTGCGGACTGTTTTGCATTTGCAAGAGCACGCGATCGCCGCGCTTTACTCCCTGCTGCTGCAAATACCCCGCCAATAAATTAACCTCGGCTTTGACTGCTGTGTACGTTATCTGACGTCCATAAAAAACCAGTGCGGTTTTTTCTGGGAATCTCAGCGCCGAAATATCCAGGTTAGCCCCTAGCGTTGTTTTTGGCGTTGTAAGGGTGTGAGGCAGACCGGCCGGCCAATGTGGGTAGTGTTCTTTATTCATTTTTAGTGGGTGTGTTCACGCCAAACACGCTTACCGTCATTGGATAGCCTGAAATTCAATGGATCAGTTCGAAGCTGGCCGCCCCAAGGTTGCAATGATTATAGGGGAGAGCGTACTGCGACCATACTCCTTGCAATTATTAGCAAAAAGTAAGCTTCGTTAATTAATTGAAAGCAAAAATACTAGCCCAGATCAAGTTTTTGCTGCTTCGCACAAAAAAACCTTGACATAGAATCATCAGCCCCTAAAATACGGTTTATTGCGGCGCAACAAATTTAGTGCTGCTAAATGAATCGTCCACTTACGGGAGTTACACTATGTTTTCAACTACAGCACAATTTACCAACGCCACTAAAGCAACCATCGACGCACATTTGTCGGCCATGAACGAGTTCACCAGCAAGGCCTTGGCGACCTTCGCCGAAGTTGCGGAACTCAATATGGCAACTGCCAAAGCTTCGTTGGAGCATGCCTCTGCCGCTGCTAAGCAGGTATTAGCCGCCAAGGATGCCCAAGAATTTATACAACTCAGCTCATCGCAAGCACAGCCCAACGCTGAAAAAGCACTTGCATACGGTCGTCAGTTAGCCAGCATTGCTACTAAAACTCAAAACGAACTCGCTAAGGCGACAGAGTTGCAAGTGGCTGAAACATCGCGCCAGGTTAACAAGCTGATCGATGATTTGTCTAAAGCAGCACCTGCCGGCTCGGAGAATGCCATTGCCATGCTTAAAGCCAGCGTTGCAGGTACTCATTCTGCTTACGAGCAATTGACTAAAGCAACGAAGCACGCTATTGAGACTATGGAAGAAAATGTTGCTGAGTCAACTAAACACTTCGTAGCACAGACTGAAAAAACTACTCGTAGCAAGAAGTAATACAACGTTGTAGCATGCAGATCACGCAGGGGCCGCAATCGCGGCCCTTGTTATTTTGCGGCAGTCATAGCGAGCGCCAGAGCCTCAGCTATTCGTATGCCATCAATCGCAGCAGACATAATACCGCCGGCGTAACCCGCGCCCTCACCCGCAGGATAAAGACCGCGCGTATTTATGCTCTGAAAATCTAATCCACGACGTACGCGTACAGGTGATGAGGTCCGTGTTTCTACGCCGGTTAACACTGCATCGTTCATTGCAAAACCGCGTATTTTTTTATCAAATGCTGGCAGTGCTTCACGAATAGCTTCAATCGCATAGTTCGGTAACGCCGTGCTGAGATCGCCTAAGCTAACGCCGGGTTGATACGACGGTAGTACCGCGCCAAAAAGCTGAGAAGATTTATCTGCAATGAAATCACCTACTAGCTGACCCGGCGCGTTGTAGTTCGATCCACCCAACACGTAGGCACGTGATTCCAGTTCACGCTGAAAATCAATGCCCCCCAACGGACCATCTGGATAATCTTCAGGAGTTATCCCTACAACGATGCCCGCATTGGCGTTGCGTTCGTTACGCGAATACTGGCTCATGCCGTTGGTAACCACGCGTCCTGGTTCGGAAGCGGCCGCAATAACCGTACCTCCTGGACACATACAAAAACTATAAACCGAGCGGCCGTTGCTGGCGTGATGAACCAATTTGTAATCTGCCGCACCCAAAATCGGATCTCCCGCATAGCCGCCATAGCGAGCTCTGTCGATCAAGGATTGGGGGTGCTCTATACGAAAACCTATAGAAAAAGGTTTAGCCTCCACATACACGCCACAGCGATGCAGCATTTGAAATGTATCGCGCGCACTGTGACCTACCGCTAAGACTACGTGATTGGCCGGTATATGCTCACCGTTGGACAGCACGACGCCACGCATTTCTCCATCGACAATATCAAGGTCATCAACTTTTTGTTCAAAACGAAATTCACCACCGAGTTCAATAATGTTGGCCCGCATCTGCTCTATCATCTTAACCAGTCTGAACGTGCCTATGTGGGGCTTACTGACATACATAATTTCTGGTGGCGCATCCGCTTTAACAAACTCTTCCAGAACTTTGCGCCCGTAGTGTTTAGGATCGCTGACCTGTGTCCATAACTTGCCGTCTGAAAAAGTACCTGCACCACCTTCACCGAATTGCACATTCGACTCAGGATGAAGTTCGCCTTTACGCCAAAGTCCAAACGTGTCTTTCGTGCGTTCTCTGACTTGTTTGCCGCGTTCGATAATCAAGGGCCGAAAACCCGACTGCGCGAGTATCAGTGCTGCAAATAATCCGCAGGGGCCAAACCCTATCACTACGGGGCGTACTAAGGGCGCTCGGTCAAGGCGTGCAACAAACTGGTATTGCATGCTCGGCGTGGGACCGATCTTGGCATCTGTTCTGTTTCGGGCTAAAACGCTGACTTCATCATTAACTTCCACATCCACGGTGTACACCAAGTGAATAGCACTTTTCTTTCGGGCGTCGCATGCACGCCGAAATATACGAACTGAGAGTAGTTGATGGTCTGCTAATTCCAGACGAGCAAGAATCGCCTCGCGCAGCTCTGCTTCGGCATGATTTAAGGGTAGATGCAGGTCGGTGAGTCTAAGCATGAAAGCAGTCGGCGGCGACCCATTCGTTACGCTGATAGGCCACGCGCCGTTTATATAAAACTAAGCAATCTCACATTCTACTTGCGCCAGGCCTGCAGCTGGGCAGTATCCTTAAAGCTCCATAGACTTAGTTTCAGCTAATTTACATCACTGGCCGTAGCTAGGAGCCATTTTTTCACCCATTCCACTACCACTGCTGGTGCCCGTGCTGCTGCCACTTTTGCCGTGGCTGCCGGACTCCATCGTCCGACTAGTTTCCTTTACCAATTGCTGATGCGATTCTATGACGCTCAGATTTTTGGTAGCATAGTTTTTTATATCTATATCCTGCGCCTTGCTTCCGGCCTGTAGCAGCAATTTATGTAGATCTTTATGAACACGCTCAGAAACTTGTTGAACATACTGCTTATCAAATTTTTCTCCCGTCATAGAAGACAAACGATTTTCCATCAACTTTTGTTGACGATCCGGCTCAGTAGGTAATGTAATTCCTTTCGCCTGGGCTAATTGCTTGAGTTCATCCAGGGCCTTAGTGTGGTCTTCCGTCATTTTTTTTGCCAATGCCTTGACTTGCTCACTTTTAGATTTTTCTTCTGCAAGTTTGGCCGAATTTATTTCAATGATATTTGCCTGAGCTAATTGCATAAGTAGTTTCTCATCTGACTTAATTAATTGCGTCGTCATACTGGTTGTGGCAGTGCTAGAAGCTCCTGATGCTCCTGCACTTAACGTACTCGTTGTGGCTGCTCCACCAGCGCTTTGAGGATAAACAGGCGACATGTTAAGCACGAAGCCTGCTGCTAACAGTGTAATTATCATCACGGAAGAATGGGACTGTGTGAATTTGGAAGACATAGGCTTTCTCCTAAGTTAAGCAATACAAAAATGCTCTGATCAAGCAAAGCATGGAGGCGTGTGCAATTGATATGCCAGGGCCTGACAGCCTTGTCACTAGTAGAGAATTAGGTATCTCTCAAGGAGAACTATGAAAAATTTACTGGTCTTGTGTAAAAACGGGGAAAAGCATAGCTTGGTGGAACATTCGTTCACGAGGTGCTAGAAAATCTAAAAGCTTCTTGTGTACAAAGTATCCACACCGATATCATGACCACTTGGGTTGTACTCAGCGCCGCTTAAGGTGGTGCGTCAGGTGACCCAATCTAGCCGCACTACGGTGACAGCAGCCACTTTTCATTTTTAAACGACCCCATGAAATCATCGCGCAAAACGACAGGCAATTCGTCTTCAGACTTATTCTTTCGCGTTAAAGACTCCAAAGTTCACGGAAAAGGTGTTTTTGCTTCACGCAAAATCCCTGCTGGAACACAGATCATTGAATACCAAGGAAAACGTATCACTGAAAAACAAGCCGACAAGCGTTTTGGTTTAGATCCCGACAATCCATTTCATACTTTTTTCTTTAGCTTGGAAAATGGAAAAATGATAGACAGTGGAGATGAGGGAAATGACGCGCGCTGGATCAACCATGCATGCGATCCCAATTGCGAAGCGAAGGAAAAAAAAGGACGTGTTTTTATACACGCACTGAAAGATATACCTCGTGGAGTAGAGCTATGCTACGACTACGGCTTGATCAT
>CAYUDI010000091.1:1832-10197 GCA_964443585.1 uncultured Bifidobacterium sp. | reverse complement strand
GGATTTGCTGGCGTTTAGACTCAGCAGCCCGTAGCCAAAGGGAACGCTGTAGTGAGCACTGGTTGCATGCAGGCCGCGCTCACCGCTGTCACGGCCACCAAGATCTCGAGTATGGCTGATATAAAAGAGATCATTCAGTGCCCACCAATTATCGAACGATGCCGTTGCTGTACCCTGGTATTTACCAGTACTCCTAACGCCCGCATCATCAACGCCGAGACTGAGCCGCAACGGCAAACGTTGATGCCAGTTGATAACGATATCGCTGGCAGTTGGATGTATGTTGGACTGACCTAGATCACTGGGTGTGATGCTGATATCCGCATTAACCGTGGGCACACGACGCAGATTTTCCAGACCTTGTTCGAGGGCGCGTAAATTTAAAATATCACCCGGCTTGATAGGGAATGCATGGTTAATGTTGGCACGATCAGAAACCATGCCTTGAGGGTCGGGGGACAAGCGAATCTGTCCGACACGACCTGGCAAAAAAGTGAGTTGCAGATATTTGCTGGTCAGATCTTGCGGCTCGACCAAAATGCGGCTTGTTACCCAGCCTTGTTGTGTGAGCGCGCCTTGTAAACGATGCACCACTGTGTTGATACCGCGAGTGCCCAGGCAGCGACCAATCACCTTATCTTCGTTGCCGCTCAAGGTTAGATCAGCATGGTCTAGTAGCCACTGAAAGCTTTCAGATTCGTCACCGATTAGGCGAAGGCTAGTTACGCTAAAGCATGGAGTTTCTTCTGTTGGAAGAAGTTCATCTGCTTGAGCAGTAGTCACCCCGTTGGGTAACGTGATGGGTGTAGGTAAGCGAACATCGAGCTGCGTTTCTTGCTGTTGTTTCAGAATACGTTCGCGTTCTAGTTGGCGTAACTGCTCTTGCGCAGCGATATCAGCAGGGTTAGAAAGTGGTGTACTTTGGGCCAGCGTAAAGGCGGGCTGTGCCAAGCACAGTAAACAAGCGAATAGCTGTGTTCGCCACGTATATGAACTTGATCGGTTTGAAAAACCTGATCGGCAAAAATCGTATGCTGAGCTGCAGTGCGATGCAAGCGGTTTAGTTTTGTTAGACACGATTTGTGAAGCGCGTAAGTGCAAAGGGCGCTCAGTTTCACAAAATTAGGCACAGTCTGCACGGAGGACGTTGCTGTACGCATCAAAAATATTACTTTATCGATCAAACACAAATAATTCGTTACATAGAAGCTTATGAAAAATTGACAGGTTCGGTTTTCGATGACTTTATAACGACTAAGGCCGTAGGGAAACAGACGAAAAAAACTAACCGATTAAGGCTGGTTTTTTAATGGGATCAGTGTTTAATCACAGCACTGAGTTTCAATGTGGCTTGCTTACTTCATTTAGTCACTGCCAGCTGCGAACGTTTGCCACCTTTAAATGTGTAGAGGGTGAGGGCGCCATGTTTCATGTCGCCGTACGCATCAAACTCTATAAGTCCTGTAATCCCTTGATAATTTATTTTTGTCAGCTCAGGAAGATAGTTAGCTGGTTCTATGGAATTGGCTTTTTGCATAGCAGTTGCCATCACCATGACTGCATCATAAACATACGGTGCATATAGTTTGACGTCCGTACCAAATTTTTTGCGGTAAGCCGTACGGAATTCATCCAAGCTTTTTTTCTGGCTATCTTCTACACCACCAGCTTCTGCACATACAACCTGACCGTCTGCCATTCCATCGCCTGCGAGCGATGGTAGTTGTTCGGTACAGATACCGTCACCGCCCATTAATTTGGCTTGTATACCCAGCTGTTTCATTTGTCTGAGCATAGGGCCTGCAACAGCATCCATACCACCAAAGAAAATCAATTCTGGTTTTTTTCCTTTGATAGCAGTAAGAATAGCGTTGAAGTCAGTTGCTTTGTCGTTGGTGTATTGCCGACCAACGATAGTGATACCAGCAGCCTTGGCGGCCTTTGCAAATTCATCTGCTACACCCTGACCGTAGGCAGTGCGGTCATCAATGATGGCAACATTTTTTATTTGCAGCGTACCAGCAGCATAGCGACCCAGGGCGCCGCCTAACTGCCCATCATTAGCAACCACTCGAAAAGCTCCTTTGAAGCCTTGCTGTGTGTATTTGGGATTGGTAGCAGATGGAGAGATTTGCGGTATGCCTGCATCGTTGTAGATTTTAGATGCAGGTATGGTCGTACCAGAATTAAGATGGCCTATGACGCCATGAACTTTTGCATCAACCAGTTTTTGTGCGGCGGCGGTGCCTTGCTGAGGAGTGGCGGCATCATCTTCACCAAGGAGAACAAATTTTATTTTTTTACCGGCTATACGAAAATTTTTGGTATTCAGTGCGTCGATAGCCATTCGAGCACCGTTTTCATTGTCTTTGCCTAGATGAGCGATTTGGCCAGATAACGGGCCTACGTGACCAATTTTGGCGATTTGTTCTTGTGCGTTTGCAGAGGCTGCCAACATCCAAGAAGAAAGTAGTAGAAACAACCAGCGCATATCGTCTCCGTGCCGGTAAAAACCGGGTAAAGGACGAATTATCTGCGATTTAGACAGATGCTGATGTTTTGAAAATTGTATGGCGAGCCAGTGCAGATGTGCTATGTGGGGCTAAGTGAGGCTAGTGTATGACCTCACTCGATTACCTCAGTATCGTTTCGCTGTTATTTATTCAGTACTGCCGTAGCGGTGACGCGGGTGTGTATTAAAAAATGGGCATGAGTTTGCCATCTCAGGAGCGTGATAAATGTGCTGGCGCTGGAGCTATGGAGGGAGTGGCGATGATGCTGCTCATACCGGTAAAGGCAAAGTCAAGTTCTGGTTGACGTCCAGAGACAATATCAGCTATGGCTCGGCCAGAACCGCATCCCATAGTCCAGCCCAGAGTGCCATGGCCTGTATTCAAAAATAAATTGGAGTACTTGGTTTTTCCTATGTACGGGACGTTGGATGGTGTGAGCGGACGTAAGCCTGCCCAATACTGTGCTTGTTCATAATCACACGCATCGGGGAACAATTCTTTCGTGCGACGTGTTATGGCCTCACAACGTACAGGATTGAGTGCGCGTGAGTAGCCATTGATTTCACAAGTGCCAGCGACGCGTAGCCTATCACCCAATCGGGAAATCACTAATTTATGACCATCGTCGGTCATGGATACACGCGGAGCTAACGCGTTATCAATCACGGGGTAGGTTGCTGAGTAACCTTTGCCGGGATAGATCATCAGATTAACCCCAAGAGGTTTTAATAAATGCGTAGAGAAGCTACCCATAGCGACTACGACGCAATCACCTTTTATGATCTGATGCTTGCCATGCGCATCGATTATTTCTGCACCCAGTACACGAGCTGCAGCGCCAGTACCTTGTGTAATTAAGCGTGTAACAAAGGTGTTATATCGAAAATCAACACCAGCTTGCGCGCAGCGGTCGGCTAAGCCAGTTGTAAATTTATGCACATCGCCGGATTCATCAGTTGCTGTGAAATCGCCACCGACAATTTTGTGGCGTATGGGTGCTAGTGCAGGCTCGATACGAATAACCTCGTTAACGTCGATGGTCTGACGCGGGCAACCTAGCTCACGCATTAAGTTTGCTGCTGGAAGCGATTGATGAAATTCTTTTTCATCAGTGTAGAAATGTAAAATTCCGCGAGTTTCAGAATCATAAGTAATCGCAGTTTCAGCGCGCACTGCCTGTAAGCTTAGTCGGCTGTATTCAGCGATAGCAACGATTTGTCGTATGTTGTGAGCCGTGCGGCCAGGTGTGCATTGACGTAGAAATTCCAAACCCCAGCGCCATTGCAGCCATTCCGGCCGCATACGAAATAGCAGCGGCGCATCTTCCCGGCCCAGCCATTTAATTAATTTGAGAGGTGCGGAAGGATTGGCCCAGGGTTCAGCGTGTGAAACAGAAATTTGTCCGCCATTGGCAAAACTGGTTTCTTGGGCAGCGCCGGGTTGGCGCTCAAGTACGACCACGTCATGACCTGCTTTTTGAAGAAACCAGGCTGTAGCGGTGCCTATGATGCCCGCGCCCAGTACGATGACTTTCATGAATTATTTCCGTGACTTTCGGCAGTAAGAACTACTGCTTTGTTAAATAAGATCAGAAATTCTAAAGAGACTTGAGGCTTATGTGGCGACATTTATGCCACTTTGTGTATTTCATAACGATGTTTTAACCCATAAATTCCCAGGCTGGCGGTTTATTGTTGTAGTCGTATGAATTCCTCGGCCACTACATTGCGAACTTGCTCAAGCAGCCGAGACTCCAATTCGCTGGAGAGCTGCTGAGCAATCGATATTACGAGTTGGTCACTTGCTGCTGCTGTGGCTGCGGGAACCACGCTGGCAAACGCCGACATAAGCTCTGACTGTAGCTTGGCACCCAGGGTCTGGGGAACTTGCTTTTGTAATGCAGCTTCAATGAGGATAGGTATCTGAACAGAAAGTTCCGAAAATATTCGTAGCGTTATTTCTTCCTCGATTTGAGCCAGTACCTCGGCATCCGAGGGGGGGGCATGCTCCTCTTCATGACTAGATTCCTGACCATCGATGATATCGGTAAGCACGGGGATGTCACGATCATGCTGATTGGATGTAGTCATTATTTTTCCGCCACAAAATGAGTAAGTGCATAACCACGATTTTGATAATGCTTGTAACGCCCTCGTCCAGCAGTCAAATCCTGCTCGTCCGTTGATACGATTTCAAACATACGCTCAAATCGTGCAAAATGATCTGGCGTTAATGTCGACAAATTCACAAGTATCTGATGGTGAGGTAATTCGTCGTTTGCATCGCAGCTCATGATGACATCGGTTTGAGCTGCCAATTCATCACCCGCTACCACATGCGGGATAAAATCCTGCTCCGAAAATGTCCATAGCGCCTGGTCGAACTGACTTAATTGCTGCGCATCTTGTAAATACACTACAACCTTCATGCCGGCAGTGCGTGCCTTACGTATTAAGCGACAAGCGTACAACAGCTTGTCGGGGACTTTGCTGTGGAAATCAACACGTGTCATGGAGTGTGCATTTAATTTGAAACCATGCCGTTGTGCCGCAGCAGAGCGTCTATGCTGGGTTCGCGTCCACGGAAAGCCGTAAACGATTCCAGTGCAGTGCGCGATCCGCCCACTGAGAGGATTTCACGCTGAAATGCCAAACCTGTTTCGGCCAGCCGATTCGGATCGCCTTGGGCCTCTTCAAACGCACCATAGGCGTCTGCTGATAACACTTCAGCCCATTTATAGCTGTAATAGCCAGCTGCATATCCGCCAGCGAATATGTGTGAGAACGAATTTTGAAAACGATTAAATGCTGGTGGAATGATGACGGCAACTTTGTGACGTACTTCTGCCAATAAATCAGCAACTGACTGTGGTCCGTTCGGGTCATAGTGATCATGAAGATGCATGTCGAATAATGAGAATTCCACTTGACGTAGCATTTGCAAGCCCGACTGGAAATTTTTAGCGGCAATCATTTTGTCGTATAAAACACGTGGCAGCGTTTGGCCTGTTTCGCCGTGTTCAGTCATGTGCTGCAGGACATCCCATTCCCAGCAAAAATTTTCCATGAACTGTGATGGCAGCTCGACGGCATCCCACTCCACACCCGCAATGCCAGATACGCCCAGATCATCGACAGCAGTAAGCATGTGATGTAAACCATGGCCAAATTCATGAAATAAGGTAATGACTTCATCATGCGTAAAGTAGGCTGGTTTTTTTACACCGGCCACTACGGCGGGTTCGGTGAAGTTACAGGTTAGGTAGGCAATCGGTGTTTGAAGATTGCCAGCTAAATTTTTGCGACCACGAGCATCATCCATCCACGCGCCGCCGCGCTTGCCATTGCGTGCATACAAATCAAGATAAAACTGACCGATTAAACGGTTATTTTTTTCGATACGATAAAAACTAACATCCGTATGCCACACGGGGCTGACATCGCGTTTGATCTCAACGCCAAACATTGTTTGTATTAAACGGAATAAGCCATTGATGACTTTATGTTCGGGGAAGTACATTTTTACTTCTTGCTCAGAAAATGCATAGCGTTGTTCGCGCAATTTTTCTGATGCGTAGGTCATATCCCACGCTTCAAGTTTATCTAGCCCCAATTCATCTTTGGCGAAGCGGCGTAACTCTGCTAAATCGTTTTCAGCAAACGGCCGGGCGCGGCGTGCCAAGTCTTGTAGAAATTGTATAACCTGGTGCGGCGAGGTAGCCATTTTTGGCACCAGCGAGACTTCTGCAAAACTTGAATAACCCAGCAGCGCCGCTTCTTCTTTGCGCAACTTAAGTATGTCGACGATGTTTTGCGTGTTGTCCCATTCCAGTTTTTCCCCCAGCTCTGAGGCTTTGGTTGCACTGGCACGATAGATAGTTTCCCGTAGCGATCGATCATCTGCATACTGCAAGATAGGAAAATACGAAGGAAAATGCAATGTAAAGCGCCAACCAGTTTTGCCTTCACGCTCTGCAGATGTCAGGGCAGCCTGTTTGACATCATCAGGTAAACCAATTAGCCGTGCTTCGTCATCAATGAGTAATTCATAGGCATTCGTGGCATCGAGTACGTTTTCAGAAAAACGCGTGGACAGTGCGGCTAGTTGTTCTTGAATTTCTGCGAAACGTATTTTTTTATCTTCTGCAAGTTCAGCACCGCCCAAACGAAAATCGCGCACCGCATTATCAATAATGCGCTTACGTGCAAAGTTGAGAGTCTGATATTCATTACTCGCTTGCAGAGCTTTGTACTTTTCAAATAGCTTGAGATTTTGTCCCAATGCTGTCCAGAATTCGGTCACCTTAGGCTGATTCTCGTTGTACGTAGCACGTAGTTCAGTTGTGTCGACAACGGCATTCAAGTGGCTGACCACACCCCAGGCTCGACCAAGCCGTTCAGTGACAGCCTCCAGAGGCAGGACAAAGTTATCCCATGTAGCTGCAACGGTTGATGCTTCTAAGGTTTTGACGATCGTTCGGGCTTCTTCAAGCAGAGTTTCTATAGCGGGTGTGACGAGCTCGGGTTTAAACAGATCAAAACGGGGAAGATCAGAGAAATCCAGCAATGCGTTGTGAGTCATGGTGATGATTATCTTAAGTTAAGTAATACGTGTTCAATGTCGTTCTGCGGCTTCTATAGTGTTTACTAATAACATGGTGATGGTCATAGGTCCAACACCTCCCGGCACCGGAGTGATCCAGCCAGCGACTTCAGCGCAGGGACCGTAATCCACGTCGCCGCATAGTTTTCCGGCGTCGTCGCGGTTCATTCCCACATCAATGACCACCGCACCTGGCTTGACCATGTCGCCCGTGACTATGTTCCGCTTGCCGGTGGCGACGACCAAAATATCGGCATCCCGTGTGTGATGGCCCAGGTCCCGAGTTTTGGAATTGCAGATGGTGACCGTGGCACCCGCTTGCAATAGCAGCATGGCCTGAGGCTTACCAACAATGTTGGAGGCGCCAACCACCACGGCATGTGCACCGCGCACAGGGTAATTGATGGATTCCAGCATTTTCATCACGCCATAGGGCGTACATGGCCTAAACAGCGGTTGACCCGTCATTAATAGCCCGGCGTTATTGACGTGAAAGCCATCCACATCTTTTTCGGCTGCAATAGCCTCGATCACTTTGAAGGAATCGATATGTGGGGGTAGCGGTAACTGCACAAGAATGCCGTGTATACGAGGATCGTGGTTGAGGGCCTCTACCCGCGCTAGCAGTTCAGCCTCAGTGAGTTTTGCGTCGTATTTTTCGAATACTGAGTGGATGCCGACATCCTCGCAGGCTTTAATCTTGTTGCGCACATAGACCTGAGACGCTGGGCTGTCGCCTACCAAAATCACAGCCAGGCCAGGCTGCTGACCTGCTTTAGTTAGTGCAGCCGCGCGCTCAGCGACATGTAAGCGTAATTGTTTTGATAACAGATTTCCGTCGATGATTTTGGCAGTCATGGTAGAGGTAGGGTTAAAAATGGAAAACATGATTATAAAGTCGGGCCAATTTTGATGCCGGGCAAAAGCCCGGCTTGAGCGCAACTTGTGAGGGCTGTAAATAGGTATATTCGTTCGCCGTTAAAGATGAGTTGTGTAGCTAAATTTCATATTATGAAATCGTGTGCCGTATTTTGAAAAATTACTGGACTGCTGCTACACTTCCCAATTCGCCGTAAGCCGTCCAAAATGGACCGGAGTCGAGTTTCTGGCTCGAACCGAAATAACCCATCGGAAATACAAGAAGCAAGGAGACTCGATCATGTCAGCACAGCTAGACAACATCTTGGCGCAAGCCGCCAACGACCCCGATGTGATGGAAACGCAAGAGTGGCTTGATGCCCTCGAATCCG
>CAYUDI010000091.1:0-1822 GCA_964443585.1 uncultured Bifidobacterium sp. | reverse complement strand
GTGATGCCCAGCGACACGATGAGCGCCGCGACCCCCGCGGCGTGCGGCGCGGCCATGGAGGTGCCCGAGAACGCGCGCACTATCTGCTCGAACGTATGGTTGATCTGGCTCGCCGTCGCGGTGCGCACATTCCTTTTTCCAGCCACACGGCTTACGTCAATACTATTCCTGCTCACTTGGGTGAACACTGCCCGGGCAATCTCGAATACGAAGAACGTTTACGTTCATATATGCGCTGGAATGCGATGGCGATGGTCGTCAAAGCGAATCGTACCGATGGTGATCTGGGCGGCCACATATCCAGCTTTGCTTCGCTGGCCAATATGTTGGGCATAGGGTTTAATCATTTCTGGCATGCCCCAACGGAGCACCATGGCGGCGACCTGCTCTACATACAAGGCCACTCTTCACCAGGTATTTACGCTCGTGCTTTTCTTGAAGGGCGAATTAGCGAAGATCAGATGCTTAATTTCCGTCGCGAAGTCGATGGCAAAGGTTTGTCGTCATACCCTCATCCGAAATTGATGCCTGAGTTTTGGCAGTTCCCCACCGTCTCTATGGGCTTGGGTCCACTGATGGCGATTTATCAGGCACGTTTCTTAAAGTATCTGCATGCGCGCCAGATTGCCGACACAGCCAATCGTAAAGTGTGGGCATTTTGTGGTGATGGTGAGATGGATGAACCGGAGTCTATGGGCGCCATCGGTATGGCCGGTCGTGAAATGCTCGACAACCTGGTGTTTGTCATTAACTGTAATTTGCAGCGACTTGATGGACCGGTGCGGGGCAACGGCAAAATCATTCAAGAACTCGAAGCCGATTTCCGTGGTACAGGTTGGAATGTGATTAAAGTGATTTGGGGCGGCAACTGGGATGAGCTGCTTGCGCGCGATAAAGAAGGCGTACTGCAGCGAATCATGATGGAAACTGTGGATGGTGAATACCAAAACTACAAAGCCAAAGATGGCGCCTACGTGCGCAAGCATTTCTTTGGTAAGCATCCCAAGGCATTAGAACTAGTCGCCAATATGTCGGATGACGATATCTGGCGCCTACTGCGCGGTGGTCATGATCCCCACAAAATTTATGCCGCTTACAAACAAGCGCAAGAGCATCAGGGCCAGCCTACCGTACTGCTAGTTAAGACAGTTAAAGGTTACGGCATGGGCAAATCCGGTGAGGCACGGAATACGGCTCACCAGACCAAAAAACTTGATGATGAAGCGATACGCGAAATGCGCGATCGTTTCGGCATTCCTGTGCCAGATGATCAATTACATGACGTGCCCTTTTATAAGCCGGCTGACGATGCACCTGAAATGAAATATCTGCATGAGCGTCGTCGCCAGCTCGGTGGTTATTTGCCACAGCGTCGCCGTCAGGCGGATGACAAATTAGTGGTGCCGCCTATATCTGCTTTTCAGTCAGTGCTAGATGCCACAGCCGAAGGGCGTGAAATTTCAACGACTCAAGCCTATGTGCGTGTACTGACAGCGTTGCTGCGTGATGCGAATTTGGCTCCACGCGTTGTACCCATTTTGGTGGATGAGGCGCGTACATTTGGTATGGAAGGTTTCTTCCGCCAGATAGGTATTTTTAATCAACAGGGGCAGCTATATGAGCCTGTCGATAAAGATCAAGTCAGCTATTACCGTGAAGATAAAGCGGGTCAAATTCTGCAAGAAGGTATCAACGAAGCTGGTGCTATGAGTTCCTGGATAGCCGCTGCGACGTCGTACTCGACGAATAATCGAGTCATGATTCCTTTCTATATTTTTTACTCTATGTTTGGTTTGCAGCGTATAGGTGATTTAGCCTGGGC
>CAYUDI010000090.1:0-10218 GCA_964443585.1 uncultured Bifidobacterium sp. | reverse complement strand
AACATAGCTTTAGCGCTTATACCTAGCGCTGTGGCTCTACTGGCTGAATCTGGAAAAAGTAAAGCTCCGGCGTTATCTTCTGTGCCGTCGATACCATCTGTATCAGCAGCCAATGCATAAACATCCGACATTCCATCTAATTCAACTGCAAGCGACGTGAGGAACTCTGCACAACGGCCGCCACGACCATTTCCACGCACAGTAACTGTACACTCACCGCCTGAAATCAGCGCAACTGGTGGTGTAAAAGGTTGGCTATGCATGCGAATTTCACGCACGAGTGCGGCATATACTTTCGCTACTTCTGATGCTTCGCCTGTCACGGTATCGCCCAGAACTACAGGAGTAATTGACGCAGCACGAAAGAATTCAGCAGCAGTCTGGAGACATTCATGAGCTGTTGCAATGACTATATTTTTCGTACGTGCAAAGGATATGTCTCCAGGCTTAGGCGTTTCGTCTATTACGCCATCAACACCCGCACGAAGATGATTAAGAATAGCTAAAGGGGCATCAACCTTAAATCGTGCTAGCACGTCGAGTGCGTCTTGATACGTGCTGGAATCCGGACACGTCGGACCCGAGGCAATCGCACTTGGGTCATCACCTGTGACATCACTAATAATCAGCGTTAGTACAGGGGCTTTACACGCAGCTGCCAGTCGACCACCTTGTATGCGCGATAGGTGCTTGCGTACGATATTCATCTCGGTAATTGGTGCACCCGAATGCAAAAGACTACTCGTTACTTTTTTCAGGTCTGCCATCTCAATACCCTCAACAGGTAATGACAACAAACTAGAACCTCCACCAGATATCAAGGCAATGAGTAAATCATCGGGGCCAAGCTCACTTACTCTCTGAAGAATCTCTGCGGCAGCTAATTCGCCCGCGCTATCGGGTACGGGATGACCCGCCTCAATTACTCGTATGTGTGCTGTGTCTAAGCCGTGCGCATACCGAGTTACTACTAGGCCCTCAATAGGGGCGGTAACTGGCCAAGCCAACTCTACCGCTCTTGCCATGCTCGCAGCTGCTTTACCGGCACCCACCACGAGTGTTTTCCCTTTGGGAGGCGGCGGAAGATGAGCTGCCACTATCTTCAGCGGATCAACAGCACCTACGGCGGCATGAAAACTATCGATTAACAAGGCTCTGGGGTTCATAGCGGCGGGTATAAATAAAATAGAACGTTATTGTAAAAGAATAGCCAATAATTGCCTTAACTCTTAAAACCGCTTAGCAGAAATGAATTTTTTATGCACGACCTGCTAAGTTTAGTAACGAAGGAATTTCAGGAGAAACCTCTGATTCAGAATCAGATCTTGCTAATTGGCGTTCCCACATTTGAGCGTAATCTGCACCCGCGGCTAGAAGTTGTGCGTGCGTACCGCGCTCAACGATACGGCCCTTATCCATGACTAAGATTTGGTCAGCATCCGCGATGGTAGATAAACGATGAGCAATAACTAGGGTTGTTCTGTTTCGCGCAATTTCTTTGAGCTGCATTTGTATCGCTTGCTCAGCCTGAGAATCCAGTGCCGAGGTAGCCTCATCGAAGACCAAAATAGCGGGGTTTTTCAGTAGGGTACGCGCAATGGCAACACGCTGCTTCTCACCGCCTGATAATTTAAGGCCCCGCTCGCCAACTGTAGTTTCGTAACCATCGGGCAAACTAATTATAAAATCATGAATGTATGCTGATTTGGCTGCAGCGATGATTTCATCGTGTGTTGCACCTGGCCTACCATAAGCAATGTTATATGCAATGCTGTCATTAAAAAGAACTGTGTCTTGAGGCACGATACCGATTGCACTTCTCAGCGACGACTGAGTTACATCGCGAATATCCTGATCGTCAATAAAAATAGCACCGCGATCAACGTCATAAAATCGAAAAAGTAAGCGAGCCAATGTTGATTTACCAGATCCACTATGACCAACAACAGCTGTTGTAGTGCCTGCTGCTACTACAAAATCTATATCAAAGAGAATTTGACGATTTATTTCATAACTAAAATCCACATGACTAAAATGAAGCTCTGCTGATTTTAATTGTAGTAATTTGGCGTTGGTAGAATCAGCAACATCACGGTGTTGATCTAAAAGCGCGAACATTTTTTCCATATCAGCCAAGCTTTGCTTAATCTCACGATAAAGCACTCCCAAGAAATTCAGAGGTATGTATAGCTGAATCATGAAGGCATTGACCAACACTAAATCACCTAGTGTCATAGTGCCCTCTGTAACACCTAGCGTTGCACGCCATAGGATGAGGGTCACAGCAGTTGCAATAATTAATGATTGTCCCGTATTTAAAAGTGTCAGAGATGTCTGAGATTTGACAGCTGCACGCTCATAATTTTGTAGACCTTGATCATATCGATTGGCTTCGTATTCTTCATTACCAAAATACTTTACGGTTTCATAGTTTAGTAATGAGTCGATGGCTTTGGTACTTGCTTTAGAATCCAGATCGTTCATGGTTCGACGAAAATGAGTTCGCCATTCCGTAATCAGTACAGTAAATGTGACATACGTAACCAGTGCAATCATCGTAATCGCAGAAAACCATATGTCGTATTGAAAGCTCAGATAACCTAACACCAATGTAATTTCTACAATAGTCGGTAAAATACTGAACAATGTATAAGAAACGAGAGAAGAAATACCTCGGGTACCCCGCTCGATATCTCGGGTTACTCCACCTGTTTGTCTGTTTAAGTGAAACCGTAATGACAGTGCGTGCAAATGTCGAAAAACCTTGAGTGCAATATTTCTAACTGCCCTTTGCGTGACTCTGGCAAAAAAGAACTCTCGTAATTCAGTAAACACTGTTGCTGACAGTCTCAATGCACCATAGGCTATGAGAAGTCCAACAGGGACAACCAATATATAGGTAGTTTGGCTCGGTAAGGGAGCAAGCTTATCTATGAGCTGCTTAAGTACTAACGGCACTCCCACATTAGCCATTTTTGCCGCTACTAAGCTAACCAGCGCAAAGAGGACTCGCCATTTCCATTCCATAAGATAGGGAATAAGCGTTTTAAGGGTTGTCCAGTCGTCGCGTGTGCCTTGATTGGCGGGTATTTCAACTGAACGGCTAGAGTGATTACGCATGGTTTAGAAGGACCGGGCAGGATTAACTACAGAATGATTATGAGATGCTACTGCTCTGGTATTTTATCGTTTAAACCATCTACCAATCGAAACTACGGAGGGGCTTTCTGTGAATAATGAAGAAATAACTCGTTTACCTGAGGGTATGCCTACTTTACGTGTGATGCCTATGCCATCCGATGCGAATATTCACGGAGATGTATTTGGCGGATGGATCATGTCACAAGTCGATTTGGCAGCTGCTGTACCAGCCGTCAGACGAGCTAATGGACGGGTAGGAACAGTGGCTGTGAACTCTTTCGTTTTCAAACAACCTGTGTTTGTGGGAGATTTATTATCGTTTTATGCAAGGATAATAAAAACTGGAACAACATCCATCACTGTCAATGTTGAAGTCTACGCTGAACGTCATCGTTTGGAATCTGACGTGGTCAAGGTTACGGAAGCGACACTTACCTACGTGGCGACTGATGAAAATCGTCGGCCTAGAAACCTGCCATCCTTAGCTGAATAAAATAGTTAGTATATGCATTATTCACTAAGTGTCATCAGCGCCTAAGTAGTTACAGCGTTCTTATCAAGAGACATTGATGAGTGCGTCTATGATTTGGAATCACGTAATTCACGTCTAAGAATTTTTCCAACATTGGTCTTAGGCAGCTGATCACGAAATTCAATAATCTTGGGCCGCTTATAGGCGGTCAATACATCTTGGCAGTAAGCCATCAGATCTTCCTTGGTAAGCTCGGGATCACGCCGCACCACAAAAAGTTTCACGGCTTCGCCCGTGCTTGTATCCGGTACGCCAACAACAGCGCACTCAAGTACGCCGGGGTGCATGGCAACGACTCCCTCAACCTCGTTTGGATAAACATTGAAACCAGATACAAGAACCATATCTTTTTTTCTATCGACTATGGTTACATATCCTCTTTCATCCATAAAACCGATATCACCTGACTTAAAGAAGCCGTCGGTTGTCATGACTTGACTTGTTTCTTCTGGCCGCTGCCAATAACCCACCATGACCTGTGGTCCACGAATTGCAATCTCACCTGTCTGCCCCAAAGGTACTGGCTGAGAATTATCATCAAGTATGGCGATTTCCGTAGAGGGTATAGGTAGACCTATCGTTCCTGTAAACTCTTCGGAGTCTGCGGGATTTGCTGTAGCTACAGGTGCGGTTTCAGATAACCCATAGCCTTCTACTATACTTTTACCGGTAATAGCACGCCAACGATCATTGACAGCTTTTTGCACAGCCATGCCGCCACCATTACATAGTTTAAGCATCGAAAAATCGATTTTTGAAAACTCTGGATTGTTTAGTAAGCCGTTATATAGCGTATTCACTGCAGGGAACATATTAAATCGATGTTTAGAGAGCGTCTTTACTAGCCCTGGAATATCGCGCGGATTGGGAATCAAAATATTTAAACCGCCGATGCGTGTACCCATCAGACAGCATATCGTTAAAGCAAAAATATGATAAAGCGGTAAAGCGCAAACAAAACTTAATGACTCAAGTGCCGGCTCCTTTTGGAGCGCTGGCTGCAACCATGCTTCGTTTTGCATGAGATTGGCGATCACATTGCGATGGCTTAGCATCGCACCTTTAGATAAGCCAGTGGTACCACCGGTATATTGCAAAAAAGCGATGTCATCATGGGCAAGATCTATGTGCTTCAATGTCATGGAAGCAGCTTCGGTTTGTACACTGTTAAAACGTATGGCGTGAGGCAATGAAAAAGCGGGAACCATTTTTTTGATATTGCGAACGACAAAATTTACTATGCGGCCCTTCATGCTACCAAGCATATCTCCCATGCTAGCGATAATAACGATTTTAAGCGACGTATGTGAAATGACTTTTTCTAGTGTATGAGCAAAATTTTCAAGAATAATAATAGCTTCAGCGCCCGAATCTTTAAGCTGATGTTCAAGCTCGCGCGGTGTGTATAGAGGATTAACATTGACTACGGTATATCCGGCTCGCAGCACCGCTGCAATAGCGATTGGGTACTGCAAAACATTGGGCATCATTAAGGCAACCCGCGCCCCGGGGGCTAATCCTTGCGCCTGCAGCCATGCACCTAATTTTTTTGACATGGAATCCAGCTCAGCGTAGGTAAGAAACTTATCCATACATACATAAGCATTACGCTGGGCGTACTTGATGAAGGCTTCATCCATTAAGTGCACCAGGGAACGATAGCAAGTGTAATCAATCTCTGCTGGAACACCCGCAGGGTATGACTTAATCCAAAATTTATCCATCGGCTATTCCCTTTATTGAACTGTCTAAACCATACTATTTATTTGAATTTATCCAAACTGGCAAACTACTTTTGTCAGCTTGATGCTAGCGCAAATGGAATAAATTGTGTTCTTATTGCGATGCAGCTGCGTTAATTAGTTCGCTTTTGATGGTTGTCTGCTGCACTAGAGGAGTGTAGCGTTGTAGCACCTGGTGACGCGCTGTCGCGCTCATGCCTGCCAGATTGCTGACCTCGCGATAGAAATCTTTTAAATTACCTTTTTCAGCAAGAAGCGCCTTAAACTCCGGAACTAGCTCATGATAAGTCGCAATTAACACAAAATGTGCGTTAGATACAGGCTCATTAAACCATCGGTCATAACCGGTATATCCACCCCATGTTTGCTTTAAAAAAGTGTAGTCTGATTCTATGGATCTAATTAACTCAATCTTTCGCTTACGCTTTTGTTCATCACTAATTGTTAGCCGGTAGATTTCTTCGAATTTAAATCTATACGTATTTAGTAAATTTAAAAAATCTTTACGCCTACTTTGATAAAGACGATAGTTTGCAATCAAATTTTCGTCACCTCGATCAGCGAGCCAACGCGTTACTCCAATTTCTTCTATGGTGGTTGCAAATGATTCATTAAACGTCGAATCACCGGATGCATACGCTATTTGATGCGCCAGTTCGTGAAAAATAAGGCGAGCCAATTCAGGCTCAGAGTAATGAATGAACGTAGATAGAACAGGATCGTTAAAGTAACCTAAAGTGGAATAGGCTGGCACGCCAGAGATACGCACGTCCATTCCTTGCTTAATTAATGCATCAGCAAAATTTTGGGCTGCTTGTTTGTCGTAATAACCTCGGTAGTCAACACATCCTGCAACAGGAAAGCACCACTTCAGAGGAACTAAGGAAAGCTCAGGCGTAGCGACTACGTTCCAAACAACAAATTGACGCTTTAGGTCGGCATAAGATGTGTAACTTGCATTATTAGGCAAACCCAATTCGCGAGACGCGAACTGACGTATCTCTTGAACACGCTTTAGCTTTTCCTTGAGTTTTTCATCTGCTGCAGGATCAGACAGCCAATCATGTATTGGCTTTGCCTGGTTTATAAGTGAAAACTGGCCTTGTGCTGCCTGAGCATAATAACTAATTGATGCGCAACCACTGACCAGGCTATATATGCCTGCAACTAAAAATAAAATAAAGTATTTCAATAAATCCCACTTTAAATGAATGTTAGGAGCTTGGCCTTGTGATCCCTAAGCCTTCTCCACTTGGACCAATACATCATAGAAAGTAGGTGCTCTTCCCATGTCGGTGAGACGTTGGCTCGTAAGTTCGTTCGCATTTTTACCATCCGATGCGAGTTTTTTCCACCAAATGGATAAGGCGACTACCAAGCCGGGTCTGGCGTGATTGGTTATGCGTACTTTTGCAAGCATAGATCCGCGGTCATTGAAAATTTTTACCAAATCACCCTGTTTGATATTTCTTGTTATTGCATCATCAGGATTCATTTCGAGATGAGGCTCTCCCTCGGTATTTCTTAAACTCTTTACATTGACGAAGGTAGTATTAAGAAAATTACGTTGAGGCGGAGAGATCATCGCTAGCGGATATTTTTTTGCCAGCTCAGGTGCGCTAGCTACAGACTCGTATGGCGGTATGTAGGTAGGCAGTGGGTCTAAGCCATCGGCTTTCATGCGCTCACTATAAAATTCACACTTGCCAGATGGCGTACGAAAACCACCCGTGGCAAAGGGTGCATCTGCAACGTTTAGTCGCATCCAACCATCACGTTTTAAGGTGGCCCAATCAAAATGAATAGCGTGGGTATGTTTTGCATCAAATGCTATTGCGGCTATGTCATCGTCAGTATCCGCAAAACAGGAATCAGTAAATCCCATTTTCGCTGCAAGTAAACGAAAAATTTCACTATTTGGTTTTGATTCACCAAGTGGCGCAATTGCTGGGTTGTTTGCCATGATGTACAGGTGGCCATACGTAGCGTGTATATCTGTATGCTCTAACTGAGTCGTTGCTGGTAAGACGATGTCCGCATAATCAACTGTATCTGTTCGAAAGTGTTCTAGCACCACAGTAAACAAATCATCTCGTGCAAAACCTTGCGCTACTTTCGATGATTCAGGAGCTACTGCTACGGGATTTGAGTTGTAAACGATAACTGCTTCAACGGCTGGGCCGAAATCACTCGATGACGGTTTTAATAAGTCATCACCTATCGTACTCATATTGATAGTACGTGGAGGCCTCGCATCATCAACGGGCTCTAAATCCGGACGGGTCAATTGCTTTTCATTTTTGGGGTAGGTCTCGCCCGAAGATAGCAGTATTCCACCCGCTGCTAGACGCCACGCACCGACCAATGCAGGAAGACAAGCTATATTTCGTACAGCCATGCCTCCACCATGGGCGCGTTGTACACCATAGTTAACACGAATAGCGACTGCCTCACCTTGCTTTGCTGTTTCTCCGTAAAGTTTGCCTAAAAATTCAACTTCTTCCAAAGTGATTCCGCAGGTAGAAGCAACTCTTGCTGGTGTCCATGTACTTAAACGGTCTTTTAATTGGTCAAATCCCAGAGTGTAATTTTCTATGTAGTCATGATCCAGTAGATCGTCTCTGATAAGTATGTGCATCAAGCCTAGTGCAAGTGCTGCATCTGTACCCGGAAGTAGAGCTATATGGTGCTGACATTTTTCTGCAGTCAGTGATCGGTAGGGATCTATAGCTATTAAAATCGCACCTCGGCGTTTGGCTTCTTGAGCGCGGGTCCAAAAATGTATATTCGAACCTATGGAGTTTCCACCCCATATTAGAATTACTTTTGAGTTTATGTACTGTTCGGTATCCATACCCATTTTTGCACCTAGGGTGTATTTGATACCGACTCCGCCAGCTGATGAACAGATTGTTCTATCCAAGCGCGATGCCCCGAGCTTGTTGAAAAATCTCATTGCCATGGATTCGCCTTGCACTATTCCCATGGTTCCTGCGTAACTGTAAGGAAGTATGGCTCTTGCATCACGAGCCGCGATTTCTATAAGCTTAGCCGTAATTAAGTTAAGAGCTTCTTCCCACGATATTTGTTCGAAACGACCTTCGCCCTTTTTTCCTACACGCTTCAAAGGATGTAGCAACCTGTCTTCATGATAAGTTCGTTCTAGATAGCGGGATACCTTTGTGCATAAGGTTCCATTGGTGTTGGGATGGTCAGGATCACCCTTGATTTCAGTAGCTACACCATCAGTAACAGTTACCAGCATTGCACATGTATCTGGGCAATCATGCGGACAAGCGGCACGTACAACACGAGTAGACATGTGGTTCTACCTTACAGTTAGTTTTTATTGGAATGGCAATTAGTTACTTACGGCCGTCTACGGGTAATATTACACATAGCATTGTTAGTACTTTGGGTTTCATTTAATCCATATCGACTCAAACTCATTTACAGAAACTATAACAAGGATGCAGAGACTATGAAGCTAATCGACCCGATTCTACAATTTCAACATGAGTTAAAACTCATACGACGCACCATACATTCTCATCCTGAACTGTCCTACGAGGAGTACAAAACCTCTGATTTGGTTGCAGAAAAGCTTACAGAATGGGGTATTCCTATCATTAGAGGTTTAGGTGGCACCGGTGTAGTCGGAGTTATTACGCATGGTACGAGTAAACGGTCTGTTGGGCTTAGAGCTGATATGGACGCACTTCCCTTGCAGGAATTGAATCAGTTTTCTCATAAATCAGTTATTCCTGGAAAGATGCATGCGTGCGGTCATGATGGACATACAACTATGCTGTTGGGTGCTGCTCATTACTTATCTAAACATAAAAATTTTGACGGTACAGTTTATGTGATTTTTCAACCTGCTGAGGAAGGTGCAGGTGGTGCAAAAAAAATGATGGATGACGGTCTATTTGAACAATGTCCAATGGAGGCTGTTTTTGGTATGCACAACTGGCCGGGTTCTCCTGCTGGAACTATGGGAGCTGTTGTCGGCCCAATGATGGCTTCGTCTAACGAATTTGAACTGGTAATTCAGGGAAAAGGATCGCATGCAGCTCAACCACATCTGAGTATCGATCCTATTATGGTCGCAGTTCAGATTGCCCAAAGTTGGCAGACTATTGTTTCTAGGAATAAAAACCCCCTTGATGCGGGTGTTTTATCAATTACTCAAATACATTCAGGCAGTGCAACCAATATTGTTCCCGATTCAGCCTCAGTTATAGGCACGGTTCGTACATTTACTAATGAAACCCTTGATCTAATCGAGTCTCGTATGTTGGAAATTGCTCAACATACAGCTAATGCATTTGGCGCAAGTGTTGATTTTGCATTCAAACGAAATTATCCACCTCTTATAAATCACGAAGTCGAAACCCTATTTGCACTAGAAGTTATGGAAAATATCGTAGGTGAGAGCGGGGTACTTAAGAAAATAGAGCCCACGATGGGATCTGAAGATTTTGCTTTTATGTTGCAGGAAATACCGGGTTGTTATGTCTTCATAGGAAATGGCGATGGAACTCACAGAACATCTGGACATGGTTTAGGTCCATGTAATTTACACAACCCTAGTTACGATTTCAACGACGAACTTTTGCCGATCGGCGCGAGCTATTGGGTCAGATTGGCTGAACAGTTTTTAGCAAAGCCCCCACTCCGCAAATCCTGATTCAAATACTTTTGTCCAAAGAAAAAAACCTCCACCCGAAAGGGTGGAGGTTTTTTAAAATAATAGCCTGACGATGACCTACTTTCACACTGGTTGCAGCACTATCATCGGCG
>CAYUDI010000089.1:0-10235 GCA_964443585.1 uncultured Bifidobacterium sp. | reverse complement strand
GCGACAGCAGTGGCATCTGCAGCTTTGCTGGCAAATGGATTCAGGGCGCAGCCGCTGACAAATAGCAAGCCACTGACTACTGCAAAGGCGACCATCAATAACTTCATTGACTGATTGGGCGTGTGCTGCAAATACTTCATGAGAGGTACTTTCGTTGAGCGCTATAGACAAACGCTATATGATAAAGCAGTTCAAGTTAAATAAGCGAAAACATGTCTACCAAACCTGCCGATCTGAAGTCCAGTGGACTTAAAGCGACTCTGCCCCGGCTTAAAATACTGGAGATTTTCCAAAATAGCAGCGTTCGCCATCTGTCAGCTGAAGATGTTTATAAGCTGCTACTGACCGAAAGTCTGGATGTCGGACTAGCAACGGTTTATCGCGTATTGACTCAATTCGAGCAGGCGGGCTTGCTAAGTCGCCATCATTTTGAATCGGGCAAGGCGGTATTTGAACTCAATCAGGGATCGCATCATGATCACCTGGTTTGCCTCGATTGCGGACTCGTAGAAGAGTTTTATGACGAAGAAATCGAGCGTCGTCAGCACAGCATCGCTCACGATCGCGGTTTTAGCCTCGCCGAACACGCATTGGCGTTGTATGGCAACTGCACCAAAGAGGCATGCCCGCATCGCCAGTAAGGCAGTCCGCTAAGTACGTTAGTGGTGATAGCTTCAGGAGTGCGACAGTGCGCTCGACAGCAGTCGCGCTGTGATATCGACGATGGGAATGACGCGCTCATAGGCCATGCGGGTGGGTCCTATGACACCAAGTGTGCCTACAATTTTTCCGTTGTATTCATAGGGTGCGGTGACGATACTCATATCTTCCAGCGGTACCAGATGCGATTCACCACCGATAAAAATTTGTACGCCACTGGCTTTGCTGGAGGAATCAAGCAGAGCTGCCAACCCACTCTTGTGCTCAAAAATATCAAATAATTTTCTTAGTGAGCCCATGTTGGACGATAAATCGTCTATTGAAAGCAAATTGCGCTCACCTGAAATAACGACGTCTTCGGTGTCGTCGCTCATGGCGTCAGTGCCTGCCTCCACAGCGGCTTGCATAAATCGCATCATATCGTTATGTATTTCGCGTAACTCATCTTTTAATTTGATGCGTACAGCGTCAAACGACAATCCTGCGTAATTCTGATTGATGTAATTGGCCGCTTGTACCAGTTGATTGGGCGCGTAGTCGGTATCAGTGAGCAGCAAGCGGTTCTGCACGTCGCCGTTGGGTGCCACGATGACTAACAAAATACGTTTTTCAGAAAGGCGCAGGAATTCGATTTGTTGAAAGGTCATTTCCCGGCGCGGTGCCAATACCACACCAGCAAAATGGGATAGTGAGGACAACACTTGCGCAGCGCTGGCAATAATTTTTTGTGATGATGCGCCAGCGTGCAATCGGGATTCAACCGCGCTTTCATCAATAGTTTGCACCGTTAATAAACTATCGACGAACAGTCGGTAGCCGCGTGGCGTGGGAATACGACCGGCCGACGTATGAGGGCTGGCCACTAGGCCTAGCTCTTCCAGGTCGGACATGATGTTACGTATGGTGGCCGGAGAAAGCTCCAGGCCAGAAATTTTTGCTAAAGCACGGGAGCCTAGCGGTTGTCCATCCGCAATGTAGCGCTCCACCAGTGCTTTGAGTAGGGTTTGTGCGCGAATATCGAGTTGCATGTCCTTATTCTATCCAGCCATTGGTCTGCGCGCCAGCATCCTGTCTTAGGTTAGTGCAATTGTTCCCAAAAGATAGTGCATAAGCTGAGTAGTAAACCAAGTCAGGGTGTGCGTTAACGACCAGTTTGCATCTAGTTATGGTCTAATCCGGGGCATGTCTGACGCAATTTCTGCCTCCGCTCGTCGTTTCACTAGGGTTGCCATCATCGGGAAACACGGTGAATTTGGTGCCAGTAGTAGCGCTTTGGGCGAACTGGCTGATTTTCTTGAGCGTCGTGGCCATCGCGTGGTTTTTGAATCTGCAACGGCCCAGGACTTTGCCCGCAGCCATCTGGTAACGCTGGAGTTAGCGCAAATTGGTCTGGAGGCCGATGTAGCGATAGTTATAGGCGGTGATGGAACGATGCTGGGTATTGCGCGTCAGCTAGCCCCGTTTGATGTGCCGATAATTGGGGTCAATCAAGGTCGGCTGGGCTTCATGACCGATATTGCATTTGAGCGCATGCTGCCAGTGCTGAGCGATATGCTCGACGGTAAACTGGAATCTGAACGACGCACCTTGCTTGAAGGTGTAGTTCATCGTCAGGATCAAGAAATTTTTAGAGCGGTTGCCTTTAATGACGTGGTTGTTTCTCGCGGAGCCGGTGCGGGTATGGTGGAATTGCGTGTAGAGGTCGACGGCCATTTCATGTACAACCAACGCTCTGATGGCTTGATTATTTCGACACCCACGGGCTCTACTGCGTATGCTCTTGCTGCAGGTGGCCCTATTCTTCATCCCGAGTTGGGTGGCATAGTGTTGGTACCGATTGCACCTCATGCGTTATCTAACCGTCCGATTGTGCTCTCTGATAGTTGTGAAATTGTGGTTGAGTTAGCTAGTGGTCGTGATTGCAGCGTGAATTTTGATATGCAATCGCTCACTAGCCTTTATCATCACGATCGCGTTACTGTTCGTCGTTCTGCGCACAGTATAGAATTTTTGCATCCTCAGGGATGGAGCTATTACGACACCTTGCGCGAGAAATTGCATTGGAATGAATATCCCTCCGTACTTGGGCAGCTAAAATAGTATTCCCAACACGTTTTGATTTAGTACTCGTTATCTTTTCTCCCACTATCCATGCTGCGCACACTCATCATTCGTGATTTTGTAATCGTTGATGCTATCGAGATCGAACCACCCGCGGGATTTACCGTCTTCACAGGTGAGACCGGCGCTGGAAAATCCATACTGATTGATGCATTAATGCTGGCTTTGGGTGGGCGTGCAGATGCCAGCGTTATTCGAGAAGGTGCGTCCAAAGCAGATATTGCGGCTGAATTTACTGGCCAATTCGATCCTGCGGTAGTGCGTTGGTTAGAAGAGCATGAATTTGTTGCTGAAGAAGGCCAGTTATTACTGCGACGGGTCATCGATAGTACGGGTCGCTCCAAAGCTTTTATCAATGGTATTACCGCGACCGTGTCCCAGTTGCGGGATGTGGGTGAGATGTTGGTGGATATACATGGTCAGCATGCACATCAATCCTTAGTCAAAGCAGATGCGCAACGAGCGTTGTTAGATGCACATGCAGGATTAACTGACGATGTTATCAAGGTTGCGCAAGCATTTAAAAGCTGGCGTGCAGTGACTAAGCAACGCGAGGAATTCGAGCGCGATGCGAAAAATGTTTTACTTGAACGTGAACGTCTCGAGTGGCAAGTTGGTGAGCTAGAGAAATTAGCTGCACGTCCGGGAGAATGGACCGAAGTTAGTAATGAACACAGCCGACTGTCACACGCGGCTAGCTTAATTGAGGGTGCTCAAAACGCCTTGGAGTTGCTATCCGAATCGGAATCCAGCCCAATGTTGTCGCAGTTGTCGTCGATTGCTCAAAAATTAGGAAAGCTGGCCGATATCGACGACAAACTCAAGGTAGTTATGGATGTGCTTGAGCCGGCGCGCATACAGCTGCAAGAAGCCGTCTATGCGCTCAATGATTATCTGGGCCGTATAGAAATGGACCCACAACGTTTGCGTCTGGTTGAATCTCGTCTTGAGGCGCTGCATACAGCATCGAGAAAATTTCATGTCAAGCCCGAAGATCTTCCTGCTGAATTCATCGCCTTATCAGAGCGTTTGCATCAACTCGCCGATGCGACAGATTTGGATGCCCTGCGCGAACACGAAGAAAAATTACACAAAGCTTACCAAACGCTAGCGACCAAACTATCGAAAGCGCGTGCAAAGGCAGCGACTTCTTTGTCGTCTGCAGTGACCACAGCCATGCAAGAGCTTTCCATGTCAGGCGGGCGCTTTGAGGTGGGGTTAAATCCCATCGAACCTGCAGCATATGGCAGTGAGCAAGTTGAATTTTTAGTGGCCGGTCATGCAGGTACCACACCCCGTCCTTTGGCCAAGGTCGCTTCAGGCGGCGAGTTAGCGCGTATCGCCTTGGCTATTTCAGTCATTGCATCGAGCGCCACGAGCACGCCCACCTTAATTTTTGATGAAGTCGATAGTGGTATCGGAGGCGCAGTGGCTGAGGTGGTGGGGCGGTTGCTGAAACGGCTGGGACAAGAGAGGCAAGTTTTGTGCGTGACCCACCTGCCGCAGGTAGCGAGTCAAGCGGGTCAGCATTTTCAAGTTAGCAAGGGATCAACCTCGGATGGGCGCACAGTGTCACGCATCGCGCCACTCTCGGCGGCAGAGCGCGTAGAAGAAATTGCGCGTATGCTCGGCGGCCTGGAAATTACTGCAACTACGCGCAAGCATGCTCGCGAGCTGTTGGCATCCTGAGCATAGAACTGAAAGGCTTTATTCATGGGCTTCAACTCAGAACCCTCATATCGACATGGCAGTGTAAGCAAAACCGCAGTGGTTCTGGCCAACTTGGGGACGCCAGACGCCCCTACGGCGTCTGCTGTGAAGGTGTATCTGAAGGAGTTTTTATGGGATCCGCGCATAGTCGAGATTCCACGACTTCTGTGGTGGATAATCTTGAACGGGATAATTTTGCCGTTCCGCTCACGCACGTCGGCTGAAAAATACGCGTCGATTTGGACTGATCAGGGCTCGCCATTAAAGGTGCACACCGAACGTCAGGCCCAGGCACTGCAGTCGGCACTGGATGCACGCGGACACTCTCTGCGTGTGGTGTATGCCATGCGTTACGGAAATCCAAGCCTGCCTAGCGTGCTAGAGCAGCTTAAAGTCGAAGGCTGTGATCGTATTTTGATTTTGCCGGCCTATCCTCAGTACTCAGGCACGACAACAGCGTCGATATTTGACAGAGTGTTCTCGCATTACACTCAAATTCGTAATGCTCCCGAACTAAGACTAATTAAGCACTACCACGATGATGATGCTTATATAGAAGCGCTTGCTGCGACCGTGCGTGCTCACTGGGAGCAGCACGGCAAGCCAAATAAGCTAGTCATGAGTTTTCATGGCGTACCCAAACGTACCCTTATGCTGGGTGATCCGTATCACTGTGAGTGCTACAAAACAGCACGCTTGGTGGGCAATAAATTAGGCCTCTCTAAAGAGGATTATCTCGTTACGTTTCAGTCACGATTTGGCAAAGCGGAGTGGCTGCAGCCCTACACTGCTCCCACGCTAGTCGAGCTTGGAAAAAAAGGAGTGGGCCGAGTGGACGTTATTTGCCCCGGTTTTACCAGCGACTGTCTAGAGACACTCGAAGAAATTTCTATGGAAGCGCGCGAAGATTTTATAGATGCCGGCGGCAAGGCTTTTCATTACATTCCCTGTTTGAATGAACATCCGCAGTGGATAGATGCCATGGCCGCCTTGGTCGAGCGGCACACGCAGGGTTGGCACACCGGCGCCGATCCTAAACGCCAGGAGCATTTGCAACAGGATGCCGATATAGGCAGGAAGCGCGCTTTGGAACTGGGCGCGGCTGATTGATATAACGCTAGAGTTTTGTCGAATCGGGGCCGTGAGCCCCTTTTTTTATCGTTAACTCTGCACGCCGACTTGAAATGCCGGCCTTGATCCCCATATGCATCCCAGTGTTATTGCAAGTAATTGATTTAGTTGGAGAACTTATGAATCAAGCTGAATCCCAGCCCGGTCAGCAACAAGACCAGACAGAGCAGGAAACGCCCAAAGCAGTCGAGGATCACGCCGCCATATCGCCCGATCAGCTGGCCCAACAGGCTATGGAAGGCGGTCTGGATTTGGGTACACGGTTAGCCGAGGCCGAGAGCAAGTTAGCTGAGATGCAAGACGCATTCTTACGTGCCAAAGCGGATGCAGAAAATATACGCCGGCGTGCTCAGGAAGATATTTCTAAGGCACATAAGTTTGCAGTTGAGAGTTTTGCTGACTCCTTGTTGCCAGTGAAAGACAGTCTGGAGATGGCTCTTAAGCTGGAGACACCGTCGATAGATTCTCTCAAGGAGGGCGTAGATATGACCTTAAAGCAGCTTGCTTCTGCCTTTGAGCGAAATCGCCTAGTAGAAGTCAATCCTCAGCCTGGCGAGAAACTTGATCCTATGCGCCATCAGGCGATATCTATGGTGTCCGCCGACCAGGAAGCCAACACGATAGTGAGCGTGCTGCAAAAGGGGTACATGATTTCTGATCGCTTGCTGCGCCCCGCATTGGTCACGGTATCCCAATAGTTAAATCCTCCTTGAAACCTGAGCCATGCGCCGCATATCAGAGTTATCGGTGGGTTATATCAAACAACTAGTGAATTAGTTTTAGTTTTTAAGGAAAACATCATGAGTAAGATTATTGGCATTGATTTAGGAACGACCAATTCCTGTGTTGCCATCATGGAGGGTGGTCAACCTAAAGTGATTGAAAACTCTGAGGGTGCGCGCACTACCCCGTCCATCATCGCCTATTTGGAAGATGGTGAAATTCTCGTCGGTGCGCCTGCTAAGCGCCAAGCGGTAACTAATCCCAAAAATACGCTGTATGCCGTCAAGCGACTCATAGGCCGCAAGTTTGACGAGAAAGAAGTTCAGAAAGACATTAGTTTGATGCCTTACGAAATCATGAAAGCGGACAATGGAGACGCTTGGATTTCGGTACGCGACAACAAACTCGCGCCTCAGCAAATTGCTGCCGAGGTACTGCGCAAAATGAAAAAAACGGCTGAAGATTATCTTGGTGAAGAAGTCACTGAGGCAGTCATTACCGTGCCCGCTTATTTTAATGATGCCCAACGTCAGGCGACTAAAGATGCTGGCCGTATTGCCGGCCTTGAAGTCAAACGTATCATTAACGAACCTACTGCAGCAGCACTAGCCTTTGGTTTGGACAAAAGCGGCAAAGGCGATCGCAAGATTGCCGTGTATGACTTGGGTGGCGGTACGTTTGACGTATCCATCATAGAGATCGCTGATGTCGATGGTGAGATGCAGTTCGAAGTGCTCTCAACGAATGGCGACACCTTCTTGGGTGGAGAAGACTTCGATCAGCGCATCATTGATTTTATAATTGATGAATTCAAAAAAATTAATGGCTTGGATTTATCAAAAGATCCTATCGCTCTGCAACGTATTAAAGCGTCTGCTGAGCGTGCAAAGATAGAGCTGTCATCGTCGCAGCAAACAGAAATTAACGAGCCTTATATAGCAATGGCTAATGGTGCGCCTATGCACCTGAATTTAAAAATCACGCGCGCCAAACTTGAGTCCTTGGTGGAAGAATTAATTTCTAAGACCATAGAACCTTGCCGCATCGCGATTAATGATGCGGGTGTAAAAGTCTCAGACATCGACGATATTATTCTCGTTGGTGGTATGACTCGTATGCCTAAGGTTCAGGAAAAAGTAAAAGAGTTTTTCGGTCGCGAACCACGCAAGGACGTTAATCCCGACGAAGCTGTTGCCGTAGGTGCTGCTATTCAGGGATCTGTGCTTTCGGGTGATCGTAAAGATTTACTGTTGCTGGATGTTACGCCGCTATCACTGGGTATTGAGACCTTGGGCGGTGTGATGACCAAAATGATCAAGAAAAATACCACTATCCCAACTAAATTTAGCCAGGTCTTTTCCACTGCTGAAGACAATCAGCCAGCTGTGACCATTAAGGTTTATCAGGGTGAGCGTGAGATGGCTTCCGGCAATAAGAGTTTGGGTGAATTTAATCTCGAAGGTATTCCACCTTCACAGCGCGGTATGCCTCAGATTGAAGTGACGTTTGATATTGATGCCAACGGTATTCTTCACGTAGGTGCAAAAGACAAAGCGACAGGCAAAGAAAATAAAGTCACTATCAAGGCTAACTCCGGACTCACCGAAGATGAGATACAACGCATGGTGCGCGACGCAGAGGCCAATGCCGAGGAAGACAAACGCTTAAAAGATTTGGCTGAAGCGCATAATCAAGGCGATGCACTGGTTCATTCGACTCAAAAAGCCCTGACCGAACATGGCGACAAGCTAGAGGCGGGTGAAAAAGAAAAAATTGAAGCCGCCATCAAAGACTTAGAAGAAGCCCTCAAAGGCACTGATAAAGCAGCTATCGATGCAAAAGTAGAGGCGCTATCAACGGCCTCACAAAAGCTGGGTGAAAAAGTGTACGCGGATATGCAAGCCCAGCAGGCAGCTACCGGTGCGGGTGCTTCGGCCGGTCAGGCTAGCGATGCTCCGGGCGCTAAGCCCGCCGATCATGATGTGGTCGATGCGGACTTCAAGGAAGTAAAAGACAAATAATTTCTTCCCTCGTCATGCAGATAGTTTGCAGTGACGCCGCCGGGCTGGAGCGCTGTATTGCCTCTTGCCCGGTTTTTTGCTTGGATATGTGAGATGGCTAAACGAGATTTTTACGAAATACTAGGCGTAGCAAAGAATGCTACCGAGGAAGAGATCAAAAAGGCATATCGCAAGCTTGCGATGAAACACCATCCTGATCGTAATCCTGACAGCAAAGGTGCTGAAGATAAATTCAAAGAAGCTAAAGAAGCATACGAGATGCTTTCCGATGCACAAAAGCGCGAAGCTTATGATCGCTACGGTCATGCTGGTGTTGATCCCAACATGGGTGGAGGCGGTGGCGGTTTTGGAGGAGCGGGTGCGGGTGGTTTTTCTGACGCCTTTGGTGATATTTTCGGAGATATTTTCGGTGGTGGTGGTGCTCGTTCACGTGGTGGGCCGCAAGTGTACCGAGGCGCGGACCTTCGCTATAACTTAGAAATCTCCCTCGAACAAGCTGCCAATGGTTTTGAGACCACTATACGCGTACCTGCCTATAGTGAATGCGATACCTGCCATGGCTCAGGTGCAAAACCCGGAACAGCACCAACTACCTGCGGAACATGTGGTGGCCACGGACAGGTTCGCATGCAGCAGGGATTTTTCAGCATTCAACAGACTTGTCCGAAATGTCATGGCACTGGAAAGGTCATCCCCGATCCGTGTACTGCGTGTTCTGGTGCGGGGCGCATTAAGCGTAACAAGACCTTGGAAGTAAAAATACCTGCCGGCATAGATGACGGGATGCGAATCCGATCGACTGGTAACGGTGAGCCCGGTATGAACGGCGGCCCAACGGGTGATTTGTATGTAGAAATTCACATCAAAAAACATGCCGTATTTCAGCGTGACGGAGATGATTTACATTGCGAAATGCCGATCTCGTTTGCACGTGCAACATTGGGCGGTGAGATTGAAGTACCTACCCTAGGTGGAAAAGTATCGTTTACTGTGCCCGAAGGTACGCAAACTGGGAAAACCTTCCGCTTGCGCGGCAAGGGTATTAAAGGTGTACGCTCAGGCATAGCTGGCGACTTATTTTGTCATGTGCTGATAGAGACACCAGTTAAGCTCACTGACAGGCAGAAGGAATTGTTAACAGAATTTGACAAGCTCACGGAAGCAGGCGGTGCCAAGCATAATCCACAAAGTAAATCGTGGATGGATAAAGTAAAAGAATTTTTCGAATAATCCCCTTCTGTTCAATCTGACACTACAGCGTTCTTGCGAGCGCTGTAGTGCTCAAAACCTTACAGTAGTTCTACGCTCGTAGAAGAATCACTACTGATTTAAAAACACTTCTTGTACACAAGCCAACTTTTTATGTAGTGGCTTGCAACATCATTGCTTTTGCCTCATGACAGGTTGTCAAAATTGATTGTTACTTCGACTTGATAACCTACGCTAGTAGAGTCCGCGAAAGAACGAAATTACTCAGTTATTCAAATTGAGAATTTATATTCGTTGGATCAGGGCAAAAGTCATCATGAAAGAATTTTTTTCGCAATCGTACATAGCACAGCTTATAAGCAGGTACGTAAGAGAAAAAAGAGATAACGAATTAGAGCAAGCTCTATTGAGAGTCTTGATAGGACTAGTCTTAATTTATTACTTTAGAAAATCAGGATTCTATCTTCTCGCAGAGGGTACAGCTACTAATCTCAACCTTGTATTTGTTCCATCCGTTTTTGTTATTGCAGCTGTCTCTATGGCAGTGTGCGTCTTCCTATGGCCTGGTGAAAAACATATCAGGCGAATATTGTCGATAGTGCTGGACGTCACTCCACTCACTTACTTGCTTATTATTGGTAATAGTCATGCTGCTCCACT
>CAYUDI010000088.1:3770-10244 GCA_964443585.1 uncultured Bifidobacterium sp. | reverse complement strand
CTGTAGTGTAGAGCACTGCTTTTGTCAATTGGAATTATCCCGTAACCCTTGTTTTCGCAAGGATTTTCAGGAAATCTTGAGGTAATCAATAAACGACCACTAACTCACACTAGCTTAACAACAGCAGCAACAACAAAGGCCAGCAAAGACCAAACCAAAGAAGAGCCAAAAGGCAGGCAAAACACCATGCCGCGAAAACGAAACCGCACATCCCCAGGCACTTTACCTATGTAAAATTTACCAAGAAACGGTAAAAGTGGGTAAAAGACAGTAAATAACAAGAAAATAGCCAAAACCCAGCGTATCAATGGAGCTCCTTCAGACAAATCTAGAGATCAGTGCAACAACCAAGGAGATCAAGATGGTGGACGCAAAAGGAAGAAATATTTTTTTACCAAAAAAGCTAAACCTAACATCGCCAGGCAAGTGACCAATGCCCAGTCGCTCCAGCCACGGTAACAACGAAGAAAATACCATCAACACGAGGAATATGATTATCAACCAGCGAATCATTGATTCCTCCATGATAGTGAACACACACTTTTAATCATAGCCTGTAGCTTTGATCGTTAACCGTAACTGACCGCGGAAGCTCAACCCGGCTCGACAGTAATAACACTTTAAATAGCTCGCCCATCTCGGCAGGTGATGTCAGCTTCTGAACGGCATTGGCCATGGGTAACCATAGGCTTGCATCCTCTGGCCGCTTTTTTTCTAACAACTGCAGCAATCCAGCGCTGAGCAAAAAAGCAGCCTGACTCATATAACCCGCCACCTCCAGACCCTGCGCTAACCCTACGCGAGCCAAAGCAGTGAAATCCACATGAGCTGTTATGTCCTGAAGGCCAACATGAAGAAAGGGATCGTCATGCGCATGATGGCGGTAATGGCACATCAGCGTGCCTTTACAACGCTGCAGATGGTAATACTCGCGCGCCGGAAAACCGTAATCAATCAAAACCGCCATCCCACCCTCGCCGGCGTTCAGCATATCGCCCAGCAAGCGCATGAATCCTTCCTGCTGGGGATGAACTTCGGTGAGATAGCCCTCGGGTAAATCATCGCAATCGGGAATGTGGCGACAGATTTCCTGATCAGCCAAACGATCACTGAACACAAACTGGTCATCACGGATGGCCACTCCACGCTCTAACCATTGACCATTTTTACGCACTACCAGCGGTACAGGCATTGCATCCATGACTTCATTGCAAAGCACTAAACCAGAAAATGCCTTCGGGGGCGACATCAGCCAAGCAACCTTATGGTTTTCAGTCAGCCTCTGCTGCTGACGCTCCCGCAATTCAGACGACAGCTCCACAATGAAGTAATCAGCGATTTCCAGACCGATTTCACGCGCCGACCGCAGAAAATCTTCGGCCAATTTGCCACTGCCAGCCCCAAACTCCAGTACCCTAACAGGGTCGGGCAAGGCTAACGAAGAGGCAAAGCTGGCCAAAGTAGCGCCAAACAAGGCCGTCATTTCCGGCGCAGTTGTAAAATCTCCGCCTTTACCTAGCTTGGTGGAACCGCCCGCGTAGTAACCTAGGTTATTGGCATACAGCGCAAGCTCCATGTATCGAGCGAATGAAATCCAGTTCTGACTTACACGGATTTCTTCTCGAATCAGGGTCTCTAGCTCGCGGGATGCTGACACAGCATCTGGAGAAGGATCGGTTAATTGCATGCCGCTATTGTAGAGAACACAGCACCCGGAAACGCAGATATTTTATTTACAGCTTAATTAACAATAGCCACCACGAACTCGAATGAAGCCAAACACCACACCACGAACTGCTTTAGTTACCGGCGCAGCTAAGCGCCTGGGGCGCGCGATCGCGTGTGGAATGGCAAAAGATGGTTGGGATATCGTTGTGCATTACCATGCCTCGGATCGTGAAGCGCTTGAGACTGTCGATAACATAAAAACACTAGGGCGGCGTGCGGTGGCTTTGGGCTGTGATCTTTCTGTTGAAAACTCCGTGCGTAATTTGTTTACGCGGGCATCCGATAGCCTGGGACCCATATCTTGCGTAGTCAACAGCGCCTCAGTTTTCGACTACGACGACGCTAGTACATTTTCGATTGCCAAACTCAATGCGCATATGCACGCTAATTTAGCAGCGCCGATACTACTCGCGCAGGCTCTGCACAACGCAACAGCTGATGGCGAGCAATCGGTGGTGATCAATTTACTCGATCAAAAACTGTACAACATGAATCCGGACTTCTTGTCGTACACGCTATCAAAATCCGCCTTGAAAACTGCGACCACCATGCTGGCACAATCTCTGGCGCCCAAGTTACGTGTCGTTGGACTTGCTCCGGGACTTACGCTGGTATCAGGCGATCAAAGCGAAACTGAATTTGCTAACGCTCATCGTAAAACGCCTCTAGGCAAAAGTAGTACTCCTGACGATATCGTCGATGCCGTTTGTTATTTAGCCAATGCCAAGGCAGTAACCGGCACCGTTTTAGTCGTCGACGGCGGACAGCATCTCATGCCACTACATCGCGACGTTATGTTCCTCACCAGGGAATAATGTTCGCCATTTCCTTCTTTTGAAGAACTTATGTCATCTCTATTATCTCATCCAAAATTATCTGATTGTCGTCGTCTTTTTCTGCGCAACTATCAAGTTATGAGTTACATCGGCGTTCATGATTTTGAAAAAATCAGCGAACAGCGCGTGCTTTTTAATGTGGCGCTTTTTATTCCGCTGTTAAGTTCAACGCCTATGCAAGATGAGCTAGCTGAAGTAGTTGATTATGCTTTCATACGCGAGACAATTAAATCGTGTGTGGGTAAAGGTCACATACAACTACAAGAAACTCTGTGCGATGAAATAGCGCAGTTATTACTCAAGCATCCCAAAGTCAGAGCGGCGCTAGTTTCAACCGAAAAGCCGGATGTGTATCCCGATTGCGAGTCTGTAGGTGTTGAAATATTTCACATAAAAGAGTCATGAAATGATCGCCACACCTACAGCGCCTAGTGTTAAGCAGGCAGAAAAAATCGCCTACGAAAATAATAAATTACACAAGAGGCTATGCCGTCTTGTAGGCGAGGCTATTGGCGACTTCAATATGATAGAAGAAGGTGACAAAGTCATGGTGTGCCTTTCCGGAGGCAAAGACAGTTATGCGTTACTCGACATTCTTCTTACCCTGCGTGAACGCGCACCTATACAGTTCGACATCGTCGCAGTCAATCTCGACCAAAAGCAGCCTAATTTTCCTGCTGAAGTTTTACCAAATTATCTACGCAGTATTAATGTACCGTTTCACATAGAAAATCAAGATACCTACAGCATCGTTAAACGCGTCATACCAGAGGGCAAAACCACATGCTCGCTTTGCTCACGTCTGCGCCGCGGTATTTTGTATCGAGTCGCTGACGAATTAGGCGCCACCAAAATAGCGCTAGGTCATCATCGAGACGATATTTTAGAAACCTTTTTCTTAAATATGTTTTTTGGAGGCAAACTCAAAAGCATGCCGGCCAAGCTGCAATCGGATGACGGCAAACACATTGTTATTCGACCCATGGCCTATGTGCGCGAAATCGATACAGAGCGCTACGCCAAAGTAAAAAATTTTCCTATTATTCCGTGTGACTTATGCGGCAGTCAGGAAAATTTACAGCGCAAACAAATCAAAAATATGTTGCGCGAATGGGATAAAAAACATCCCGGTCGAGTAGAAAGTATTTTTTCTTCACTTGCTACCGTTGTGCCATCCCATTTACTCGATAGATCGCAGTTTGATTTCGCCGGATTGAAAATTACGGGCATGGAGACACCCAATGGGGATATCGCATTTGATGACGAGCCTTGTGCAAGCCCACACACAAATACCTTGATCCTGCAAACCATACAGTTACATAATCAACAGGATGCAAAACATAGTGATGTCGATGCCGATTGATCGCCGCTAAAAATCTCCAAACTTCTGTCATCGCCAGCGAGATTATCGATGGCATGCGTGCTAAAATTTTAAACTTCTTATAATTTTGCCTATGAACGTCGTCATACTCGCTGCAGGCATGGGAAAACGGATGCAGTCCGACCTGCCCAAGGTTCTGCACGCATTGGCAGGCAAGCCACTCCTATCTCACGTTATCGATACTGCTCGACAGCTCTCGCCTACGTGTTGCTGCGTTGTGTACGGCCATGGCGGCGAACGAGTTCCTACACAATTAGCGGCAGACGATCTTCAGTTCGTCCTGCAAGAACCCCAATTAGGCACTGGCCATGCCGTCATGCAGGCCGTATCACTACTCCACGACGATCAACCCACACTGGTGCTGTATGGCGACGTGCCACTTACAAGTGTTGCCACATTACGATCACTCATCGACAAAGCGAGCAACAACAAACTCGCCATCCTTACCATCACTATGGACGATCCTACGGGTTATGGTCGCATCGTCCGTGAGCAAACTAAGATCGTTCGTATCGTTGAACAAAAAGATGCCACTGAAACCGAGCTTCAAATCCATGAAATCAACACCGGCATTCTTATTGCGCCTACTCGCCAATTAAAAGATTGGCTTTCCAGGCTGTCCAACCACAATGCGCAGGGTGAATACTATTTAACTGACATCATTGCGCTGGCCGTTAACGATGGTGTCGGCATAGACTCCGCCCAACCAGCTCACGCATGGGAAACCTTAGGCGTTAACAGCAAGGTGCAGCTAGCAGAGCTTGAGCGCATACATCAACAGAACCTCGCACACCAGTTACTCGAACAAGGCGTCATGCTTTCCGACCCAGCTCGTATTGATATTCGAGGTGAATTGCATTGTGCTCGTGATGTGAGCATTGATATCGGTTGCATATTCGAAGGTAGCGTTCATGTTGGCAAAGGAGCGACGATAGGCGCGTACTGCGTGATTAAAAATGCGCGCATTGCTGACAACGTCAACATCAAACCGTATACGCACATAGATGATGCGACGATAGGTAGCGATTCGCAGATCGGCCCTTATGCACGGCTGCGTCCGGGCACTGTATTAGACGCTGATGTTCATGTTGGTAACTTCGTTGAAATAAAAAATAGTGCGTTCGGTGCGCATAGCAAAGCCAATCATTTAGCCTATGTGGGTGACGCCACCGTGGGATCCCGTGTGAATATTGGTGCTGGTACCATTACCTGTAACTACGATGGCGCCAATAAACACCGCACCGTCATAGAAGATGATGCATTCATAGGGAGCGATACACAATTAGTCGCTCCAGTCACTGTCGGTAGAGGCGCAACCATAGGCGCTGGCACCACTCTTACTAAAGATGCGCCGCCTGACAGCCTTACTGTGTCACGCGCCAGACAAACCAGCATTGCGGGTTGGCAGCGGCCCGTCAAGCAAAAGAAATAGGAATTCCCATGTGCGGCATTGTTGGTGCAGTCGCAAAGCGCGATATCGTTCCCGTACTAATTGAAGGCTTAAAGCGACTGGAATATCGCGGCTACGATTCGTGCGGAGTCGCCGTGCACCAGCAAGGGCTCAAACGTTCACGCAGCGTGTCGCGTGTCACAGAACTCGAATCACAGATAGCTGAGTCGCATTTCACCGGTCACACAGGTATTGCACATACGCGTTGGGCCACGCACGGCGCACCTGCGACTAACAATGCTCATCCTCATTTTTCATCTAAAAACGATGAAGCGCGAATTGCAGTCGTCCATAATGGCATCATAGAAAACTATGAAGAAATTCGTAATGAACTAACTACACTTGGGTATGTGTTTGAATCCCAGACTGATACCGAAGTTATTGCGCATTTGATTAATGAACTCTACGACGGTGATTTGCTACGTACTGTGCAAAAAGCGGTCAAACGATTGCATGGTGCTTTTGCGATTGCCGTCTTTTGCAAAAATGAACCAAAACGAGTCGTAGGCGCTCGTCAGGGTTGTCCTTTAGTGGTCGGTGTAGGCCATGGCGAAAATTTTCTTGCTTCGGACGCGATGGCGCTGGCTGGTACGACGGACCAAATCATTTACCTTGAAGAGGGTGATGTCGTCGATGTGGGCTTAAGCGGAATTAGCATCACCGATCGCTCAGATCACAAAGTCAGCCGCACTGCGCAAACCGTGAATGCTTATTCGGGCGCAATTGATCTTGGCCCGTATCGACACTACATGCAGAAAGAAATCTTCGAGCAGCCGCGCGCTATCAGCGACACACTCGAAGGTATTCTGGGTTTTAGTCCCGATGTATTTGGATCAACAGCAAACGATGTTTTTGCAAATATCAACGCCATACACATACTCGCCTGTGGCACCAGCTACTACTCTGGTATGACTGCCAAATACTGGCTAGAGTCATTAGCTGGAATTCCAACGCAAGTTGAAATCGCCAGTGAATATCGCTACCGCGTACCGGCGGTTAATCCCAATGCTCTCATCGTCGTTATTTCACAGTCAGGCGAAACTGCCGACACCTTACAAGCCCTAGACATGGTAAAACAG
>CAYUDI010000088.1:0-3760 GCA_964443585.1 uncultured Bifidobacterium sp. | reverse complement strand
AAAGTCGCGAAAGAGTTAGGACAACGCTACTCGCTATCGATCTGCAATGTCGCTACCTCCGCGATGGTGCGTGAATCCACCTTGTCGTATCTTGCACGAGCAGGTGTTGAAATCGGCGTAGCCTCGACTAAAGCCTTTACGACTCAATTAGCAGCCTTGTTTTTGCTGACACTCACGCTGGCAAAGCTTCGCGGTCGGCTAGACACCCAAGCTGAGGCAGCTCAGCTGAAAAATCTGCGTCACCTACCTGCTGCACTGACTGCCGTGTTAGCACTCGAGCCGCAAATCATTGCCTGGGCTGATGCTTTTGCTCGCAAAGACAATGCTCTATTTCTAGGACGCGGACTGCATTATCCGATTGCCTTAGAAGGCGCTCTCAAACTGAAAGAAATTTCGTATATCCACGCAGAAGCCTACCCCGCTGGTGAACTTAAGCACGGGCCTTTGGCGCTGGTCACAGAAGATATGCCCGTGGTCACGGTAGCACCCAATGATGCGCTGATAGAAAAACTCAAATCCAATATGCAAGAAGTTCGGGCCCGCGGTGGACAGCTGTATGTATTTGCCGATGCCGATTCTCGCATTTCACCTAGCGATGGCATACACGTCATACGCCTGCCAGAACATTACGGCTTACTCTCGCCCATCCTGCACGTTGTACCGCTGCAACTGTTGGCGTATCACACGGCCCTAGCCAAAGGCACTGATGTCGACAAACCTCGCAATCTGGCGAAATCTGTTACCGTCGAATAAATCGAGAACGCCGATAAAGCCGCACTAAAATAAATCGTTTTTCTTTTCCTTGAGCGCAAGCGTGATGCAATGCTCGGGAATGGTGCGCACTTAAAAAGTGCTTCACTTTGATGCGTCGATATTCGAACTAATTAATCATCGCGACATTCAAATTTTTTAAAAAAAATTTTCCCATTTAGAGACTTTTTCCGTTTTGATGTTACGAACTCGTCTGAGCGGCTTACTTCAAATCAATAACCATTGATTGATAAAGCACTCAGCCAATTAATTCATCGAATGGAAAAAATATCATGCCAAGCATAGGTAAAAATATATCTACCAATAGCAGCTCAGAAGTAATCTCCAGCGCAGAGTCTGACTCTGACTCTGAATCGTCTAGTAGCATCGGAAATAGTAACGGCTCTGGGGATGAAGGTATTACGATCCCACCAGGAACTGCAAGCGATGTGGCAGTCACAGGCGAATCCACATCCCCCTTTTTTTCCTGCTCTTTAAAAACAATCGTTGGCACCTTCTGCGCACTGACTGCGATCGGTGGCGGTATCCTGCTTATTTATGGTGGCAATGCTTTAAATGATCCACAAGACAATCATGCAGGACTCCATCGTGCAATGCTGGGTACGGGAGTAGTGATGCTATCTATAGGCTCAATGATGACCTTAGGCAGCCGCATTAACTTTAGCGAGGTTAGCAGCTAATTACATTTACTGTAGCCGTCACACATGCTAGCAAGTGCTATTAACTAGTGGCACTTGCTATCTTATTAGACTATCGATCTCACCTATGACTCCCTTGCTGATTGAAGCCACATCGGCGATATCTCACGTCGTCGATTCATACACCCGCGATCTGGTACAGCTGGCCATAGACCAGTTACAAAAGCTGCCTGATTATTTTTCAAAATTCAAACTACAGCTTGAACAAAACCAAACGCTAGCCACGTGTCTTGGCATTTCAAACCATGAACTGGAAAACGCCTACGACTATGCATGGGGTCTGTTTCGACAGAAAGAGTTTTTATCCGCATTGCCATTAGCGCTGTATTGCTCGACATTTAAATCAACCGAGCCTCGCTATGCCTTCCTTGCCGCATCTTGCCTGCAGCGACTAAACAAGCCAGCAGATGCTGCCAAACTTTATAAAATCGTGCTTCAGTTGGATCAAACACACATCGCAGCCGCGTATCGCTTAGGAGAGTGTCTGCTTGAGCTTAACGACAAAGAAGCGGCTGCACATTTATTTGAATGGACGTTAACGCTCTCGCGAGGAAATTTCGACTACCGCGAATTTCAAGACTGGGCTATGAAGCGGCTAGCAGCCACACGATGAGCTGCTATACAACCACTCATCACCCTCACCAGATTATGTGGACTCAGCCCTTTTTAATAAAAATCCCATGCGCGGAAAATGAACATGGACCTTACCTACTTGTGCATCTTCACGACTTAGCGTGTAGCGAGTACGCGTTGCAGCCTCCAAACGTCCCATCGTTGGTTCCAGACCAAAGCTTTCAGCGGTTATCCTCACCATAGAACCCAATGCAATGCCGTGATCATCTTGATGAGTTTCTTCACCGAGACTACCTGGTGTGGAATCACGGGCGATAGCCAAAGCAGCTTCGGCTGTCATCTGCGTTGATGTGCCATGACCAATACTGGCCATGCGATCCATCCACGCTAAAACTGCAGGTACGGAATCAAGAATACCCGCCACGGGGGGCACCTGATGGCGCGTAAACCATAGCGCGTGATACACCGAAAAATCTGCCACCGATGGTTGATCACCCAACAGCCACGAGTGATGCTCAAGCATATGTGCAATTCGCCGTAAATAACTGCGATACGTGGCCGTAGCGTCTGCGGGCGGCATACGCTGCGCGTTGTTACGCATAGCTGCACGATCAGCGGCAAAGTGTTTCAGCTTCTCTGCGTCGGGAAACATATAGGTCGCTCCGGCCGGCTGAAAGTTATAAGCCATTGCTACCTGAAACAACGTAGTGTCCGCCCATTGCGCCACGGTACGCGCCAATCCTTTTTGAGCATCAGGATATAAGGTCGGCTCAGGGGCTATATGCTCAAGAACATCGCATATCAACGCCGTGTCGCAATACACATCGGCGCCAATTTGTAAAATAGGGATACGACGATAACCACCCGTCAATGCAATCAAATTTGGCTTGGGCATGATCATGGGTGCTAGCACCGATTGCCACGATAATTTTTTGTACCCCAGGATCAGTCGCATTTTTTCTGCGAATGGCGATTGCGGGTAATGGTGCAAAATTAAATCCGACATTTGCTCTCCAATATAAGGGTCTAGTACCTATATCCTACCCGAGCATGCCGCACCCGCATGTAAGCTTATTTTTCTGCTAATTCAGGCTGGTCACTCGGGCGGGTTTTACTAAGTTTCAGGATATACTCAAATCATTGACGTTAACGTAAGCGTCAACCCAGCCGCAACCGCACGGCACACACTCCGGAGAACTTCATGACCGATTTGTCGGTGTCACAAAAATTGACTTCCTACACACCCGCCAACAAAGTGCGCTTTGTTACTGCCGCTTCCCTGTTTGACGGTCATGATGCCTCGATCAATATCATGCGACGCATACTGATGTCGCAAGGTGCTGAAGTCATACACCTGGGCCATAACCGATCGGTTGATGAAATTGTCACTGCCGCGCTACAAGAAGATGCGCAAGGTATCGCCCTATCGAGCTACCAGGGTGGTCATGTCGAGTATTTCAAGTACATGATAGATTTATTGAGAGAGCGCGGTGGTGCTCACATCAAAGTTTACGGCGGCGGCGGCGGAGTGATTGTTCCTTCCGAGATTAACGATTTACACGACTACGGCGTAGCACGTATTTTCAGCCCTGAAGATGGGCAGCGTATGGGGTTAGCCGGCATGATCAGTTTTATGATTCAGGCCTGTGATACGGATTTGTCGGTGCATGCACCCAAAACTCTGGCCGCACTGACCGAAGGTGAATTAACTAAACGTC
>CAYUDI010000087.1:0-10350 GCA_964443585.1 uncultured Bifidobacterium sp. | reverse complement strand
CAGATAGAAAAATTAAGTCATAAACAGATAGCGGCCATCAGCACTGCAAGTCTCGCTGATCTGGATGATCAGACGTTGACTGCCTCATTGAGCACTCCACAAGTACAAGCAATGACAACTCAACAGTTAGCATCGCTTTCAGAGAGTGCACTGCAAGGATTAGGCAACAAAATTGCCAATCTAACGGCGTTGGGTTTTGCCGCACTGACTGACGATCAGCTAGCTCAATTATCTGACACGCAGGTCTCGTCATTAGCCGCACGTCAGGTCGCTAGCCTGACTCAAGACCGGTTAGAAAAAATAGCACTAGACAAAATGGGAGCTGTTCAAATTTCAGCATTTAGCGCATCACAAATACAAAATTTATCAGATGATGCGTTACAAAAAATAACAGCAACTGCCATTCAGGGATGGACACCCAATCAAATCAAATTACTTGATGCGACTCAGCTAGAAAAATTATCTGCAGATCAAATTGGCGGTATACGCGCCACGAGCCTCTCGGGCCTGACAACTGCAGCAATCGCCCAACTTAATGCGACCCAATTAGGGGGATTAACGACCTCGCAAATTCCCAAACTCAGCGCGGCACAAATTCAAGCTATGGGGTTGGATGCAACCAATCTAACCGCTGACCAAATCGGCGCTATGAATCAAGCGCAAATTTCAGGATTAACTGCCGATCAATTGGGTGGTCTTAGTGCAAGCAAAATTGCAGCGATTAAAGCTGCTGCGATTGCCGGTTTATCTGCGGCTCGTATAGGTAGCCTTAGTGCAGAACAAGTCAGCGGAATGACGGGCGACCAACTCGCTAAGCTCAATAAAGCGCAAATACAAGCAATGGACCCCATTGATATCGCCAGCATATCGACCAGCAGTATCACTGGGATGGGTATGCAACAACTTGGCAATCTCACGGGAGTTCAGTTAGCTCAGCTAACCAAGGACCAAATTGCGGCCATGCAACCGGCACAAATGTCATCGTTTAGCGCTCTGCAACTGACTGCCATGTCCAATGATCAGCTAGATGCAATCTCAACAAGTCAAATTAAGGGCATACGCGCTACGTCGATACCCGGCCTGACAGAAAGCCAAATTGCGGAACTGGGATCAGAAAAACTGGGGGCTATGAACCAGTCGCAAATTCAATCACTAACAGCCAGACAATTAGCTGTCATACCCAAAGACGATTTGGCCAATTGGTCGGCTGATGCAATGTCTTTACTGACTAAAAATCAACTCAAGGTCTTTAGCGCCGATCAAATGGCATCACTGAATTATCAGCAGATAGATGCGCTTGCCTACGCCAGAAAAATTGGTTTGCTCAGTGCAGTACAAGTTGCTTCGATTGATCCTACTGCAATGAGTAGTGTAGATAAATCAACGATTACAAAATTTTCTGGATCACAAATAGGGGCTATGACAACAGCTCAGATTGGTTCGCTATCAACTGTACAAATTGAGGCTATTGACGCTACCGATATCCGTTCAATGACGGCTGACCAGATTGCTGCGTTCTCGCCAACTCAGGCCGCCGCACTCACAACATCACAAATCGCCAACCTTGGCACGCGATTGATACGTTCCCTGACTACCTCAGCACTTGCAGGTATGTCAGTGACTCAAATTGCCAGTTTAAGCGCGGGTCAGGTGGCACAACTAACGATGGAACAGGCCGACGCCCTTACAGATGAACAAGTCTTAGCCCTGGGTACTAAAGCATCGGGACTCTATTTGAGCCCACTGGTTCTCGATCTCAACCGCGACGGTAAATTCAGTGTGTCTGTCGACAACGGCGTACGTTTCGATATGAAATCATCCGGATCCTTACTCAAAACAGCCTGGGTAAATTCTGATGATGGTTTGCTTGTTCGAGATATCAATGGTGATGCCCGTATAAATAATGGCTCTGAGCTATTTGGTGACAACACCAGACTACCCAATGGAAAATTGGCCCCCGATGGCTTTGCTGCTCTGTCTGCTCTTGATAGCAATCGCGATGGCTTCATCAATACGAAAGACACGCACTGGAAAGATCTAAAAATTTGGGTAGATCGTAATGGTGATGGCAGCACCGATGCAGGTGAAGTAGTCTCACTAGAAAATATGGGTGTGACTTCATTAAAACTCGGAGCGAAATCATCGAATGCCACAGAAAACGGTAACAAAATTGGATTAATCAGCAGTTATACCAATACTGATGGCAGTAGCGGCGTCATGGCCGATGTTTGGTTCAGGACCAAGAGCATCAATGCACCTGAAATAAAAACGGTGGGCACAATGGACGACCATATTCATCCAGAGAATTCACCGGGCGGCTAAAGGTAGTAGCCATCTATGCCCGCACCGTACTGCTGCGATGGCTCACCCTAAATCAGCATCTCGCTAGCACGTAAGCACCGCCACATACCTCGAGTACGTAGTGAGCAGAGAGCTATAATCGCGGTTCTTACTTTATAGCGCACTCAAGGAATCTCATGAGCCTCAAATGTGGCATCGTCGGTCTGCCCAATGTTGGTAAGTCAACTCTCTTTAACGCTCTGACCAAAGCGGGCATACCTGCTGAAAATTACCCTTTCTGCACTATCGAGCCCAATGTCGGCATAGTCGAAGTGCCTGATGCCAGGCTCGATCAATTAGCAGCGATCGTCAAACCTGAACGCATACTTTCTGCCACAGTGGAGTTCGTCGATATCGCCGGCTTGGTCGCAGGTGCATCCAAAGGCGAAGGTCTGGGTAACCAATTTCTGGCTCACATACGCGAGACTGATGCCATTGTGAATGTTGTGCGCTGCTTTGAAGATCCCAATGTCATACATGTAGCCGGCAAAGTCAGTCCGCTTGATGATATCGCTGTGATTCAAACCGAACTAGCGCTGGCAGATTTGGCAACGGTAGAAAAAACCATACATCGCGAGACAAAAAAAGCCCGCTCGGGTGACAAAGATGCCGCTGCATTGGTGACATTATTAGAGCGAGTACTCATACAACTTAACGATGCCAAGCCTGTGCGCGCCATGGATTTGGACAAAGAACAAGTAGCGATGTTGAAGCCACTCTGCCTTATCACTTCCAAACCCGCTATGTATGTGGCCAATGTATCGGACTCGGGATTTACTAATAATCCGTTGCTGGATTTATTGACCGACTACGCCAAGTCTCAGCATGCGCCTATCGTTGCTATTTGTGCTTCTATCGAATCTGAAATCGCCGACATGGAAGACAGCGACAAGCAAGCGTTTCTCGCCGATATGGGTATGCAAGAACCGGGCTTGAACCGATTGATACGGTCGGCCTTTGAGCTGCTTGGTTTGCAAACCTACTTTACGGCGGGCGTTAAAGAAGTACGCGCCTGGACCATACACAAAGGCGATACAGCTCCGCAAGCAGCAGGAGTTATTCACACTGATTTTGAACGCGGCTTTATACGCGCGCAGACCATTGCCTTTGATGACTTCATCACCCACAAAGGTGAACAAGGCGCAAAAGAAGCCGGCAAGATGCGTGCCGAAGGCAAAGAGTACGTAGTCAAAGATGGGGATGTGCTGAATTTCTTGTTCAACGTCTGACGATGTTTAAGCAGATGCTTTTAAACGTTCGTATTTGAATAGTAGCTGCGCGTGGGTTTCTTGATGTTGGGGATCGAGAGGAATGCACGCCACTGGACACACTTGCTGGCATTGCGGTTCGCTGAAGTGACCGACGCATTCGGTGCATTTATCAGGATTAATCTGATAAATCACAGGCCCCATGAATATGGCTTCATTCGGGCATTCGGGTTCACATACATCGCAGTTGATGCACTCGTCTGTAATTATGAGCGCCATAAAGACAATCTCGAATCAGGTAGGTTTGGCATCCAATTTTTTTTGTAGCCATTTTTCTACCGAAGGAAATACAAATTTCGAAACATCGCCACCGAGTAAAGCGATTTCTCGCACGATGGTGCCGGAGATAAATTGATACTGATCCGACGGTGTCAAAAAGAGCGTTTCTACGTCGGGCAGCAAATAGCGGTTCATGCCGGCCATTTGAAATTCATATTCAAAATCAGACACTGCGCGCAAACCTCGAACAATGACGCGTGCATCATGTCGGCGCACAAAATCTTTCAACAAACCTGAAAACCCTTCCACCACCACATTCGGATAATGGCCGAGTATTTCACGCGCGATATCAAGACGTTCGTCGAGCGAAAAAAAAGGATGCTTAGCTTTACTGTCGGCCACGCCCACCACCAGGCGATCGAACAGGCCTGATGCACGTCGCACCAAATCTTCATGACCGCGAGTCAGTGGATCAAAGGTTCCGGGGTATACAGCTGCAACCATCTCGTTGTCTCCGTCGTTCGCCCACAAGCAAACCGTGCCTGCAGGACTAAAAAGAACGCGAATTATGCCCTAATTAAGCGCACCCACCCCAAAAAACACTGAGCTATTTCAGCCCACATACCGCCATGAATCTGGCATGCATTTAACACCGTGTATGGGTTCATTCCTTGCTGAGTAAGGCGAAATGAACAGCGCCCGCCCTGTCCGAGCGCACTACCTGCCAGCCAGCCAGCCACTCAGGTAATGGGTCACTCACAAAGGGCTGATCCGATTCGGTGTAAAGCAGCCCACCGGGCGCTAAGAGTCGCAGACAGGTCGGTAAGACACTGGGCAGTAAATCATGATCGTAAGGGGGGTCCAGAAACACCAGGTCGTAACCACCGTCAAGAAAGGCAATGCGGGAAACCGCATCTCCTTGAAAGATATCTACCTGATCTGCACCTAGTTTTTCTCGGGTAGCGTGCAACGCTTTGCATGCAGCCGAATGGGATTCAACCATCACAACCTTGGCGGCGCCCCGACTAGCGGCCTCAAATCCCAAAGCCCCAGTCCCGGCAAACAAATCCAGGCAGCGGCGATTGGCCCACTCGCGCTTTTGAAGGTGATCTAACCAGTTAAATACCGTCTCACGTACACGATCAGGCGTGGGCCGCAAGCCACTCGCCTCTACGACGGGTAGAGGAGTTCGCTTCCATAGCCCGCCAATAATGCGAACTTGTCGCGGCAAGGTCGCCTTACGGTTCACTTTGTTTCGGCACCAACAACCACCGTAACCATACGATCCAAGGATAATTTACGCGCGAACGCAGTACGAATATCTGCCACGGTTACGCGATTAACCTGGGTAGTCCACGTATCCAGATAATCTAAAGGCAGCTGATGGTAACCAATCATGGAAAGGTTCTCCAAAATTTTGCGGTTGTTATCGATGCGCAAAGCAAAGCCACCGATCAAATTATCTTTGGCAGCCTTGAGCTCTGCATCGGTTGGGCCATCACGTAAAAAAGTAGCAATGGTTTCGCGAACTACTTTTAACGCCTCATCGGTTTGGTCTTTACGTGTTTGCAAACCCGCGATATACGGACCTGGTTGCGCCATAGGATTGAAATAGCTATACGAGCTGTAGGCTAATCCTCGTTGCTCACGTACTTGACGATAAATACGCGAAACAAATCCTCCACCACCCAAAATATAATTTCCTACGGTAAGCGCAAAAAAATCTTTATCACCACGCGCCAAAGCGGGCATGCCTATCAAGATGTGTGACTGCGACGCAGGATGCGGAAAACGTTGTTCAGTAGCTACCGATGGTGTAACTGCAGGAATTTCTGCCAGCGGACCACCTTGAGGTAAGCGACGAGTGAGCTCGATAGCAATAGCATTTGCCTGCTCACGACTGACATCACCAATCATGGCAATGACAGCCCGATTAGCAACGTAGTGCGTCTGATGAAACTCTAGTAAATCATCACGCGTAATCGCTTCAACAGTTTCAACAGTGGCTTCGTTAGCATAGGGATGACCGTTGTAAGCTAAACGCCAAAAAGCTTTATCCGCTATGGATTCGGGCTTGGTCAGGGCTTCTTTAATCGATGAGATAGTGCGTGCCTTATCTCGACGAAGAAAATCATCCGGGATACTTGGATGTGCCAACAGACGGGCTAACAATCGTATCGATTGATCGCGCTCAGCAGGCGTAGACAGCGTGCGTATCGACATCCCTGCGCGGTCACTGCCGGGGCCACCGCCACGCTGTGCTGCTAGGTCTGCCAACGCATCTGAAATTTCTGATTCCGTCATGGCTGACTCGGTACTACCATCCGACAGCGTTGCCTGACGTATGCCACGTGCGAGCATGCCATTGGTTATGGACGCCGTACCCGTTTTACCTACAGGATCACGACGCGCACCCGCATCAAAATCCACACTGACATCAAATACTGGAATAGCATGGTTTTCAACAAAATACACTCTGGCGCCATTATCCAATGTCCAGTGTTGTATGTTGAGTGCTGCATGAACGCTGCCCGTTATAAGCAACAGGCTCAGCATCCATATTTTTTTAAGCATGAGGTGACTCCGCTATCAGTCAAAAACTACACTAAGAAATATCGAACAACTCAATGACGCAAGCCCGATGGTGCTGGCTTGCGTTCAGCCTGAGCTGACACAGGCAGAGGCTGCAAAGTCGCTACTGTGAGTTGGTCATCAACGAAATATTTTTGGGCGACTGCTTGTACTTGCTCGGGTGTTACTGCAGATAATTTTTCTATGATGCGATCCATCTGCCTAAATGAAATACCCGCCATTTCCATACCACCGATTTCCATCGCTTGTCCAAAAACTGAGTCGCGCTTGTACACCTGACTGGCAATTAACTGAGTCTTCACGCGCTTGAGTTCAGCCGCAGATACGCCATCAGAAGCGATACGCGAAATCTCGGCGCGCAGTGCTTGCTCTAGCTGATCAACGCTAATACCTTGCGCAGGAACACCTGAGAGCGTGAACATCACCGGGCCGCGTGCTACGGGCTCATAACCAGCATCAACTGAATTGGCAATACGTTCGGTTCTTACCAAGCGCGCTGGCAAGCGCGCATTGTCATAACCATCGAGTACTGCCGCCAGCACATCGAGTGCATGCACATCATCGTCTTTGTCGACATCAAGCAGCTTGGGCATTTTGTAAGCCATGACTAAAAACGGATTTTCTGCGGGTGCTTTGACCACCAAGCGTTTAATACCCGTTTGAGCCGGCTCTTGCTGGGGTTTGGATTTCGGTAGGGTTTTAGCGGGTATGCCTGCGTAATATTTTTCTGCCAACTCACGCACTCGCTTGGCATCCACATCACCGGCTATCACCATGGTGGCATTGTTCGGCGCATACCACCGCTGATACCAGCCCAATGCATCAGCTGCTGTCATGTTTTGCAAATCATTCATCCATCCAACCACTGGATTTTTATAGGGGTGCGCAACATATGCCGTGGCATTCAAGGCTTCGAACAAGAGCGATAGAGGCTGATCATCCGTTCGCAAGCGACGCTCTTCCATCACCACGCGAATTTCTTTACCAAATTCTTCCTTGTCCATGGTGAGATTTTGCATACGGTCCGCTTCTAGCGCCATCACCTGCTCTAAACGCGATTTTTCAACCTGCTGGTAGTAAGCGGTGTAATCCTTGCCAGTAAATGCATTTTCTCGCCCACCTAGTGCGGCGACTTTGGCACTGAATTCGCCAGGTTTAAGTTTTTTTGTGCCCTTAAACATCATGTGCTCAAGCACATGCGCTACACCCGTGGTTCCATTTTGTTCATCCATGGAGCCAACCCGATACCAAACCATGTGGACGACTGTCGGGGCACGCTTGTCCTCTTGAATAATGACTCGCATACCATTACTCAGTTTGAACTCTTGTGCGGCTATTTCGGCCACCGAGAGAGTGGGCATGAACAGGGCAACCAAGAAACTGATCAATACCTGATAGACACAACGGTTTTTCATAGTCTTTGCTCTGCTAAAATACGGTTGAAGTTTTGCTTAACCGTCGATTGTAGCTCCTACTCCTTTTCCTCGCAGCGCACCCCCATTCCTGATGTTTAGTTTTTTAAAGAAAAAGTCACACACCCCTAATGAGTCGGCAGTTCAGCCCGCCAGCGCTGCTCCCACGCCCACCACATCCGAAGCTTCCACAAAAAGAACCTGGCTAGCCAAGCTACGCTCGGGCTTATCACGTACCTCCTCCGGTATTTCCAGCCTGTTTTTAGGGACTCGCATTGATGATGATTTATATGACGAACTCGAATCCGCACTGTTAATGGCCGATGCGGGCGTTGATGCAACGCGCGAATTACTTGATGCATTAAAAAAAAGAGTGCGCGTTGATGCAATCACCGATGTGCTGCAAGTCAAAGCGGTGTTACGCGAACTGATGATTGCCTTACTCTTACCACTTGAAAAATCCATGGTGCTAGGCCGGCATCAACCATTGGTGGTGATGATCGCAGGCGTCAATGGTGCCGGCAAAACCACCACCATCGGCAAATTAGCTAAACATCTACAAACTCATCATTTAAAAGTATTGCTGGCTGCAGGCGATACCTTTCGGGCCGCTGCACGCGAACAATTAACGGCGTGGGGTGAACGTAATCAGGTTGATGTTATTTCACAAGAATCAGGCGACCCTGCCGCAGTAGCTTTTGATGCAGTACAAGCCGGTCGCGCGCGCGGTATCGATGTCGTGATGATCGATACGGCAGGTCGACTTCCTACTCAGTTGCATCTGATGGATGAACTCAAAAAAATCAAACGTGTTATCGGCAAAAGCATGGACACTGCGCCACATGAAGTTCTATTGGTCATCGATGGCAACACGGGGCAAAATGCACTTGCTCAGGTAAAGGCTTTTGATGATGCGATAGGACTGACTGGTCTGATAGTCACCAAACTTGATGGCACAGCAAAGGGGGGCGTGCTAGCAGCGATTGCCCGCATTCGCCCTGTGCCTGTGTATTTCATAGGCGTTGGAGAGGCTATTGATGACTTACAGCCATTCGTCGCCAGCGACTTCGTAGACGCTGTTTTGGGCTAATTTACGTAGTTGTGTGTACTCTATAAATTGTTGGCGAGCCTGTGCTGCTTTGCGATGCAGAGGCTAATGCATCAAGTAATTAGCTTCTATAAATAACTCATCTAAGGTCTGATTTTTATTTATTTAGTGCTTCGTTAATTTCGGAAACTCACTTACCCATTTGTTGATGTCAATTATTTCTTTTTCTCACGTTTCAAAAAAATACCCAGGTGAAGTCATTGCGTTGTCTGACATTTCGCTTGAAATTAATGAAGGTGAACTGGTATTTCTCACCGGGCCTTCGGGTGCTGGAAAATCCACGCTATTAAAATTAATCGCTGGTATGGAAAAACCCAGTGCGGGTGTTTTGCAAGTCAGCGGTCAAGACATGCGCAAACTCAATCGCACTACCTTACCTTTTTTGCGCCGCAAGCTAGGCCTGATCATGCAGCAGCAACGATTACTGTTTGATCGCAATGTGGTTACCAATGTCATGCTGCCATTGATCATCGGTGGCGCAACACAGCAGGAAGCCCATGCTCGCGCTTGCGTTGCGTTGGAGCGTGTAGGCATGCAGGGCAGGCTACTCGCAATGCCAAAAACACTTTCGGGTGGGGAGCAGCAACGGGTATCAATCGCCCGCGCTGTCGTACACAAACCCCGCATCATTTTGGCGGACGAACCCACTGCCACATTGGATCGCGAAAATGGTCGCATGGTGCTTGAGATGCTGGAAGCATTTAATCGTGCTGGTGTTACCTGCATTATTTCGACTCATGACGAGCGTTTGCTGCAAGATGCTGATCGCATTGTCGAACTACTGCATGGCCGTCTCATAGGTATACGTAGCGCCGATAGTGAGGTGGGCGCATGAACTGGTTGCGCGAGCATCAATTTGCAATACGTATGGCTTGGTCACGGTTGCGCCTGGCGCCAGGAAGCTTTGCTTTTAATGTCATGGTGATTGCCATGGCGCTGATACTGCCGTTGGTCGGGCTGACCCTGCTAGATAATTTACGCCCGGTTACGCGTGAGCTGGCGGTAGAACCCGAGATAACCATCTTTCTCTCAACAGAATTACCGCAAGATCAGGCTCAGGCCTTATCCCCTCAATTACTTAGTGCTGCAAAATCTGCCGGCGTAGAAATCAAACTGGAATTCATCTCGCGCGACAAGGCTCTATTAATATTGAAAGATAGGGCAGGTCTTGGCGATATCGAAGCAACGCTAGGCAATAACCCACTGCCCGATGCCTATGTCGTAAGACTAGCAAAACCGCAGGATGCAACGGGTGCTGCGCTCATAGAAAAACTTGCGGATGTATATAAGCGCATAAACGGCGTCGAGTCAGTGCAGCTAGACGCTGCCTGGGTTAAGCGGCTGGCGGCCTTACTGCAGCTCGGAACCATCGTGCTGTGGCTATTGGCAGCCACTCTCGCCGGCGTGGTGC
>CAYUDI010000086.1:7917-10443 GCA_964443585.1 uncultured Bifidobacterium sp. | reverse complement strand
GGCCATGCACATTAAGCCAGTCTTTTCTGAGATCCGGGTATTCAGTCAAAAGGGCTTTTACCAACGCATATCGCCCTGCTTTACACGCATGCATGAGTACCGAATTCCCTAAGTTATCGGCCATATCCGCGCAACACCCGAGTCGTAACATACGTATCAGCAAATCCTCTGCCTTATCGGAAATAGCATCCTTGTTCAACGTAATCACCCTGATGGGGCCTGTACGAATAAAATCCTTGATTTCGCGGTAGTTAACAAGCGGTGGACGATCAAATCGAAGATTTTTTTCTTCTAAGCCTTTTATAACAATTTCTAATTGATCCAAATCCTTTTCAATCAATGCAGGTTGAATACGAAGCGCTAGGGATATCGCAATTTCTTTAAGATCATTTGCTTCAGTATGAGTATTGCTTTTCATTTGCGAATTTTCTCGCGAAGAAGAAACAACAGGGGCTGTATGTTGATTAATAGGGTGATCCGACGGCGGACTGACACTCTCCTTTGAGCTGGGTGTCTGCGACATTTTTTTGCCTGTTGATGCCCCACTCGTTTTAGCGTCATTACCTTGCAGATAAGCTGGTTGCCTTTCTTTAACCACAGGTGGTTTGCGTGTTTTCAGTCGTTTATATGGCTCAGTACTATTTTTTAATTCTGCATTGGTATCAGCAGTCGTCGTGGGTGCTGACGTCGAGTTGATATCGCTTTTAGGAATCCCCGAAGAACCTTGCATGATGGCCTACCCCTGTCTATTAAATTCAAAAAAACGCGCGTTGCACGTTTTACTGAACCCAGTATGCATAAAAACAGAAACAAAAATTTCGCCTAGTAACAGACAAGTACATCAACTAGTACATAGTGTTGTTAAACGAGGGCAGTAGACTTAGCCAGAAGTTCATCTAAAGAAAAAAGCCCAGTCTCACAATGGACTGGGCTTTGTAAATTGCTGGCAGAAATAGAGGAAATACGACCTAAAAATGAATGTCGCAGTCCGAACTTTCAATTAATTCTGCTTTAGTCACCCCTGGCGCCAACTCAACCAGCTTGAGTCCTTTGTCTGTGACATCCAGCACAGCAAGATCAGTAATGATGCGATCAACTACACCTACACCTGTTAGTGGGAGCGTGCATTTTTTTAGGAGCTTATGTGATTTAGTACCGTCCTTAGCTTTGGCGACGTGTTCCATCAAAACAACCACGCGCTGTACACACACTACCAAGTCCATCGCGCCGCCCATGCCCTTGACCATCTTGCCAGGGATCATCCAGTTGGCCAGATCACCATGCTCAGATACTTGCATCGCTCCCAAAATAGCAATATTCACTTTGCCACCGCGTATCATGGCAAAGGAATCTGCCGAGCTAAAAATGGATGACCCGGGTATCGCTGTAATTGTCTGCTTACCGGCATTGATCAAATCGGCATCAACCGCATCGTCAGTCGGAAATGGTCCTATACCTAACAAGCCATTTTCAGACTGCAGCCACACTTCTATATCGTTGGGTACATAATTTGCCACCATAGTCGGAAGCCCAATTCCAAGATTCACATAAAAGCCATCGTGTAGTTCTTTCGCTGCACGAGCGGCCATTTCTTCACGAGTCCATGCCATATGATTTCTCCGCTTTACTGTGCACGAACCGTGCGTTGTTCTATACGTTTCTCAGGATGAGCATTCACCACGATGCGGTGTACGTAAATACCCGGAGTGTGAATTGCATCCGGATCGAGTTCACCGATACCGACTAATTCTTCGACCTCGACTATCGTTGTTTTGCCAGCCATCGCGACATTCGGATTAAAGTTACGTGCCGTTTTGCGATAAATGAGATTACCTACCGGATCCGCTTTCCACGCTTTGACGAGCGACAGATCAGCAACGAGCGATTTTTCCATGACATAATTTTCGCCGTCGAATTCGCGTACCTCTTTGCCTTCCGCCACCAAGGTACCTACACCGGTGCGCGTAAAAAAAGCCGGAATACCTGCACCACCCGCTCGCAGCTTTTCGGCTAATGTTCCCTGAGGTGTAAATTCCAACTCTAATTCACCTGACAGATATTGGCGCTCAAACTCTTTGTTTTCGCCAACGTACGAGGCAATCATTTTTTTGATTTGACGTGTATTTAATAACTGGCCCAAACCAAAGCCATCAACACCCGCATTATTAGAAATGGCTGTCAGCCCCTGTACACCTGAATCACGTAAGGCAGCAATTAAGGCTTCCGGTATGCCGCATAAACCAAAACCACCGACTGCAACGGTCTGACCATTTTTTACAACGCCCGCGAGCGCACTCGCAGCATCTGGGTAAAGCTTTTTCATGAGTGTTCCTGAAAAACGTGAGGGGCTTAAGAAAAATCTAACAAAAAATTAAATACGCAATTTTGCCACGACAGCCTAACTAAACATAGTCAGGCATTACAGCGTGTCGTAAAAAAAGCCCAGTAATACATTACTAAGCTGATATCGCTGCGTGTGTACGATAGGGCTATGGTTAATTAAATGCACTTTGTTCAGAATCAAAC
>CAYUDI010000086.1:3623-7907 GCA_964443585.1 uncultured Bifidobacterium sp. | reverse complement strand
ATGTTGAAGAACATTTTAATAATAATATATCTATTTGTAAAAATTCAACAAAAAATAGAACTCGCAATTTTGCCACGGCAGTCCGACTAAAAACAGTGAGGCAGTCGTGCAAATCAGAAAAAAAGCTCGATAAAAAAATTACCAAGCTGATATCGCTGCTTATTTCACTGCTTATTTCACTGCTTAGGTAGATCGACCTATAACTAAATAAATGTACTTTATTCAGAATCAAACGCTATGTCGTACGAGCAGTGCTCTCATCTCATCGGGAAGTGCCACTGATTTTTCTATACGCTGATCCACCCACACCACTTTAGAGCCACCTTCGGCCATCAGAGTGTCGGGTTCATCCACTCGACGGATTTGGTGACGGGTATGAAAACTTGATCGACCAAAATCGCCAACCAATGTCGAGACGTCGATATCACCGGGATAACGTAATTGTTTTAGAAAAGTACAGTGAGCACTGATGATGACAGGGCCAATACCAGAAAACGCTGGTGGGCAGCCCATGGATTCAAACCACTCTATACGTGCCTGCTCTAGAAAGCGAAAATAAACCGTATTGTTCACATGTCCCATCGCGTCCATATCGCCCCACCGCATAGGTATACGCACGCTGTGCACCAATGTGTAAGTAGGTACCGCATCCATCAGAACGCCGCCATACCATCATCTGCAGTCATGATGGCGCCATTGATAAAACGCGCTTCATCTGAAGCCAGCAGCAACAGTAAGCCATCTAAATCTTCGGGCTGACCCACGCGCTTGCGCGGCAACATATCAACTAACTTGCGGCCACTTTCACTGCGAAAGTATTCACGATTGATTTCAGTCTCAATATAGCCAGGGCAGATAGCATTGACATTAATTCCGTAGCGACCCCACTCCAACGCCATCGCTTTAGTCATCTGCACCACACCAGCTTTGCTCATGCAATACACTCCAATCTGTGACAACACACGCAGACCTGCTACAGACGCAATATTGATTATTCGGTGTTGGCGATTAGGATCCGCTTTGGCGCGGATGATCATGCGTTTTGCAGCTTCTTGCGCTACAAAAAAAGAACCACGCAAATTGGTGTCCATCACGAACTGATAATCTTCCGGCGTTACGTCTACTAAACGCTGCGTAGTGGACACACCCGAGTTATTGACCAGAATATCAATATGGCCAGCCTCAGTCTCTGCATGCGCGAGCGCTGATTTAATGCTGGCATAGTCGGTAACATCCAAACTCACTATGTGGGCCGCACCGCCTGCAGCTTCTATCTCTGCTCGCAATTCCTTTAAGCGTTCAGTGCGGCGGGCTGCCAGCACCACTTGGGCGCCCGCTTCAGCCAGAATTTTCGCAAACCGCGCACCCAAACCGCTGGAAGCCCCCGTAATTAACGCTACCTTGCCATCGAAATTTACTTCTATGCCCACGATGTCTCCCTAAAATTGTTATGCCAACGACTGAAACCGACAACTTCCGGCCAAGCCGCTATCATTACATGATTCAGTCCAAATCAGATCGCCCGCCCTAGCGCAGGAGCGCAAAATCCTCGACAATGCTGGTGACTAATCGCTGCCCACCAATTACACCGACGACGCTATGAACCCAAGCCAGAAACCCTCCTTCCTTACGCAATTCGGCCCGCGCGAATGTATGGACTATGACGTGGTCATCGTCGGTGCCGGGCCAGCGGGGCTTTCTGCCGCCATACGCATCAAACAACTGGCTGAAAAACAAGGCAAAGATATTTCGGTATGTGTCCTTGAAAAAGGCAGCGAACCCGGTGCTCATATCCTCTCGGGTGCGGTCATGGATCCGCGCGCTATGACCGAATTATTCCCCGACTGGAAAGAACGCGGTGCTCCGCTAAACACCCCAGTTACCGAAGATCGTTTTCTTTTTTTGACCGAAACCAGCGCCACCAGCACACCACAATGGATGCTGCCTGATTGCTTCAAAAATCATGGTAACTACGTCATATCGCTGGGTAATGTCGTGCGTTGGTTGGCGCTGCAGGCTGAAAGTCTGGGTGTAGAAATCTTCCCGGGATTTACCGCTGCTGAAATTTTGTATGACGATAACTGCGCAGTCGTTGGCGTCGCCACCGGTAACATGGGTGTTGATAGAGAAGGCAATCCCACCAGTGAGTTCCAGTTGGGTATGGAGCTTCGCGCTAAATACACACTGTTTGCAGAAGGCGCGCGCGGTCACTTGGGAAAACAATTAATTTCTGCTTATCGACTTGATGAGGGTCGCGATCCACAAACCTATGGCATAGGCATTAAAGAGCTGTGGGAAATCGACCCAGCCAAACACCAGCCTGGCTTAGTTATTCATACCGCTGGTTGGCCACTTGACTCCGACACCTACGGTGGTTCCTTCCTCTACCATCTGGAAAACAACCAAGTTGTTGTGGGCTACGTCGTCGGTTTGGCATACACAAATCCTTACTTGTCTCCCTTTGAAGAATTTCAGCGCTACAAAACTCACTCCGCCATACGCGGTTTTTTCGATGGTGCAAAACGCATCTCTTATGGTGCGCGCGCGATTACCGCAGGCGGTATTCAATCATTACCCAAACTCACTTTCCCGGGTGGTGCGCTCATAGGTTGCGATGCAGGATTTTTAAATGCCAGTCGTATCAAAGGCAGCCACACCGCGATGAAATCCGGCATGCTCGCTGCAGACGCTGCATTTGATGCCATTGTTAATGATCGTGCACATGACGAGCTAAGCGCGTATGCCACATCATTTGAAAAATCATGGTTGCAGGATGAGCTGCATGTAGCACGTAACTTTAAACCATGGATGAGCAAAGGTTTGTATACCGGTGCGCTGATGGTGGGAATTGATCAGTTGATATTGCGTGGCAAAGCGCCTTGGACCTTGCACCATACCCATGCAGATCACGAGATGCTCAAACCTGCAGCTGAATGTCAACCCATCGTCTATCCCAAACCTGATGGCAAGCTCACCTTTGACCGTCTGTCGTCGGTGTTCATCTCCAATACCAACCACAACGAACATCAGCCGGCTCATCTCACACTAAAAAATCCTGCCGTACCGGTCGAAATCAATCTCAGTAAATATGCCGGTCCAGAATCACGTTACTGCCCTGCCGGTGTTTACGAATACATCAACGATGGCAATGGCGATCGCTTGCAAATCAATGCTCAGAACTGCGTGCATTGCAAAACATGTGATATTAAAGACCCCACCCAAAACATCGTGTGGGTAACACCCGAAGGTGGCGGCGGTCCTAATTATCCCAATATGTAAACAGCGCACACCAAATCGTGGCCGACATAACTGACGTTTCAGACACGCCGCAGCAAGCTCCAGCCTCTGTATCGTTGGCAGAGGCATTTCGCTACTGGTTAAAACTAGGTTGTATTAGCTTTGGTGGACCCACTGGTCAGATCGCGCTCATGCATGCTGATTTGGTGGTTCATAAACGCTGGATTTCAGAACGTCGCTTTCTGCATGCACTTAATTACTGCATGGTCTTACCCGGACCGGAAGCTATGCAGCTGGCGGTATATATAGGATGGTTGATGCACCGCACCGCGGGCGGCATCATGGCGGGCACTTTGTTCGTGCTGCCTTCACTGCTCATGTTCATAGGTTTTTCTTGGCTCTACATTGCCTTTGGCGATTTGCCAGTGGTTGCTGGTGTCTTGTTCGGAATAAAACCTGCCGTTGTTGCTATCGTGCTCTCTGCTGCGTGGCGCATAGGCTCTCGCACACTAAAAAATCGCTGGCTCACTAGCATCGCAGTGGCTGCATTTTTATCGATTACTTTATTGCAGTTGCCTTTCCCTCTCATTATTGGTGTGGCTGCTTGCATAGGATTTTTCGGCGGCCGCATTAAACCAGAATTTTTTCACCCAGGTGGCGGCCATCCCTCAAGCAGGCTTACCTATGGCCCTGCACTGATTGATGACGACCCCCCACCGCCGTCCCACGCTACATACAGCCATCGCAACCTCGTCACTATTGTGTTTGTCGGTGTTGCTATTGCTGTCGCCGGATTAGCTTCGCTTTATCTGTTGTTTGGTGAAAAAAATCTACTCTCGCAAATGGCCTGGTTTTTTACTAAAGCCGCGCTACTAACCTTTGGTGGTGCCTATGCTGTATTACCTTATGTGTATCAGGGTGCCGTTACCACCTTTCAATGGCTCACTCCCGAACAAATGATGGATGGCCTGGCTTTGGGTGAAACTACCCCCGGCCCCTTGATCATGATCGTTGCCTTCGTTGGTTTTATTGGTGGCTGGACTAAAG
>CAYUDI010000086.1:0-3613 GCA_964443585.1 uncultured Bifidobacterium sp. | reverse complement strand
ATGTCGCAGTTTGGCCCTATCGCTCTGTTTGCCTCGGGTGCAGCGGGCGCCGTGGTCGCCACCTGGTTTACGTTTCTGCCTTCGTTCATCTTTATCTTGGCAGGCGCGCCCATAGTCGAAGCCACACGTGACAACATTCCATTAACTGCACCACTTACCGCTATTTCTGCCGCAGTTGTAGGAGTCATCACCAGCCTGGCAGTTTTTTTTGCTGAGCATGTGATCCATTTTTCGCAACCACTCAAACAGTGGGATTGGGTTTCCCTTGCCATCGCGCTTGCCGCAGCGCTGGCACTTATGCGATTTAAGGTCAGTGCGGCACGAGTGATTGCCGCCTGTGCAGTTGCCGGCCTCGTGGTATCTTACGTTACCTGGTGGTAAGCCCACATTGGCTGACATCGTTTGGGCAGCCTAATACCCGCATCACACGCGTAGTTAACTCACATGACCGAACGTATTATTCCCGTTGCCGACCTGCGTTACTTGCATGCCGTGCCGCATATTCCAGAACAGCTTACGCCAGCGACGGGCTTGCTGTCGGATACCTTGGGACGCCCGTTGCGCGACCTGCGAATATCGGTAACAGACCGATGTAATTTTCGCTGTGTGTATTGCATGCCCAAAGAAGTATTCGATACTAGCTACCAATTTTTACCGCAGAGCTCGCTACTCTCGTTTGAAGAAATCACACGCATAGCAAAAATATTTATTGCTCATGGCGTAGAAAAAATTCGTCTCACCGGCGGTGAACCACTGCTACGTAAAAATATAGAAAAATTAATCGAGATGTTGGCTTCACTCACCACCGTTGAGGGAAAGCCACTTGATCTCACCATGACTACCAATGCCTCCTTGCTGGCAAAAAAAGCGCAATCGCTTAAAGATGCCGGACTTAAGCGCGTCACCGTCTCCCTTGATTCACTCGATGACGCTACCTTTAAGCGCATGAATGATGTGGATTTCCCTGTTACCGATGTGCTCGAAGGCATTGCCGTTGCCAGCCAAGTCGGACTAGGTCCCATCAAAGTGAATATGGTTGTCAAAGGTGGCATGAACGATCAGGAAATCGTTCCTATGGCAAGTTACTTCAAAGGCAGCGACGTCATACTGCGTTTTATTGAGTACATGGATGTGGGTGCGTCTAACGGCTGGAAAATGGATGAAGTTATTCCCTCGGCCGATGTCGTCAGCCGTATCAGTCAGTCCATGCCATTAGAAGCTATCGATGCCAACTACACCGGCGAGACCGCTGAGCGCTGGCGCTACAAAGACGGCAGCGGTGAAATCGGTGTCATCTCCAGTGTTACGCAAGCATTTTGCAGTGATTGCAACCGAGCACGTCTGTCGACCGAAGGTAAATTATTTACTTGCTTGTTTGCTACCGGTGGTCATGATTTACGTGCACTCATACGCAACGGTCACAGCGATGATGAAATCACCGCTGCTGTTTCTCATCTGTGGGCCAAACGTGAAGATCGTTATTCTGAACTGCGCACCATTGATACCCAAGGATTAAAGCGCAGCGATCGCAAAGTCGAAATGTCCTACATCGGCGGTTAAGCCTACGCACGGATGTCTCTATCCTTATTACCCAACGTATCCGACCTACTGGCTGGCCACGACACTCAAGACTTGCCCATTGACGTCGTACAGCAAATCATTGCTCGCTGCATCGCTCCCATAGACGATACTGAAGCTTTACCACTAAAACACACTCTGGGTCGTGTTCTTGCACGTGATCTGATATCGCCTATCAATGTTCCTTCCTATGACAATTCAGCCATGGACGGCTACGCGTTTAATGCCGCTGATCTGTCAGATAAATCAGTGCAATTAACCGTCGTCGGTAAGGCATACGCTGGTCATCCTTATTTGGCGCAAGTACATGCCGGGCAATGCGTGCGCATCATGACAGGCGCCACTATTCCGCGCGGCTGCGATACCGTCATCGCGCAAGAAAATGTGAGCGATACACGTGATGACCAGATCATGATTAGTCCTGGAAAAATTAGCTCAGGTGACAACCGACGTCTGGCAGGTGAAGACCTGCGCTCAGGATCTGTCGCCCTGCAAAAAGGCAAACGCCTCACGCCCGCTGATATAGGTTTGATCGCTTCGTTGGGCATCGCCGAAATCTCTGTGATCCGCCGGCTGCGAGTCGCTTTTTTTTCTACCGGTGATGAGTTGCGATCTATAGGACAAACGCTTGATGAAGGCTGCGTGTATGACAGTAATCGTTATACACTCCATTGCATGTTGGTACGCGCACAGTGTGAGCCCATCGATATGGGCGTAGTAAAAGATGATCCTACATCACTGGAAGCCACATTACGAGAAGCGTGCACCAAGGCCGATGTCATCATCACTACCGGCGGAGTATCAGCCGGCGACGCTGATTACACACGGCAAATGATGACTAGGCTAGGTGAAGTGTTGTTCTGCAAAATTGCCATGCGTCCGGGACGACCTATGGCTTTTGGAAAAATTCAGTGCGATGGACATTCCGCTCTACTATTTGGATTACCCGGAAATCCCGTTGCAGTCATGGCTACATTTTATTTTTTGGCTAGAGACGCAATTTATCGCTTAATGGGAACATCGCCGCACAGCCAGACATTACTTACCGCAGCCAGCACCCAAGCCATACGTAAAAAACCTGGCCGTACCGAATATCAACGCGCTATTCTCTCAACCGACTCTGATGGCAACCAGCAAATAACACTCACTGGCGCACAAGGGTCAGGCATACTGAGTTCCATGTCAGAGGCCAACTGCATGCTGGTATTGCACCATCACCAGGGCGACATCGCGAAAGGCGATCCTGTGTCTGTGCTGCCATTTGATGGCTTCATTTGATAGTTCAGGTTCGTAATCTATATAGCCGATTGAGTACGCACTGCTTGCGCCACTAGTCCGTCTTGTTTCGCATCCAATCTGCTGTGCCAAATAAGGAATTGAGCAACACATCCTGCGTCTGTTCGCTGTAATTCAAATCACGCATTGCCAGCAGCATGCATGTCAGCCACTCGTCTCGCTCTTGGCTACCTATCTTAAATGGCAAATGCCGCGCCCTAAGAAACGCATTACCAAAACGCGGAGTGTATAAATCCGGTCCACCCATCCAGCCCGACAGAAAAAAATAAAGTTTGTCACGCGAACCGTCCAGAGTGGCAGGATGCATGGCACGTAGTGATTTGAATTCAGGCTCCAACTCCATCAAATCATAAAAACGATCGACGAGTGCACGCACCGCTGCATCGCCACCTATCCGTTCATACAAGCTATTTTTTTCAGAATTATCGGTATCCATTGCCAATGATGATAACTCACGTAGTCATAATTGAGCGACATCAATCTGGTGGCACTTATGAATTTCACAACGTGTCAAATAAGCGCTCTGATGTAAATCAGACCTCAGAAACATGACGTAAATTTACAGCGCGGCCAGGCACATGCGGGAAACAAACCAAGAGTATTCAACCGTAACAGAGCACATAGTTCGTTTACTTGATATCTCCATCTTTTTTAGTCTCGCACATAGCGCAGCCATACTCAATTTTTCAACGCCACTCAATTCACTCTCCAGCGCTCACAGCATTTTGGTTTATTTTTG
>CAYUDI010000085.1:0-10499 GCA_964443585.1 uncultured Bifidobacterium sp. | reverse complement strand
CCATGGAGCCAAAGAAGTCCGCTTCCTGAGCAATTTCGTCACGGCGAGATTTAGCTTGTTCTTGTGTAATCGAGCCGGCGTTCAGATCGGCATCAATGGCCATCTGCTTACCCGGCATTGCATCCAGTGTGAAACGCGCATTAACCTCAGAGACTCGGCCTGCACCTTTGGTGACGACCACAAAGTTAATGATCATCAGGATCACAAAAATAATAAAACCGACAACATAGTTGCCGGCGATCACGAATTGTCCAAAGGCGGCAACCACGGCCCCCGCAGCATGCTCACCTTCGTGTCCATTAACCAGAATGACCCGGGTGGAGGCCACGTTTAAGGCCAGTCGCAGCATGGTTGCAAAAAGAAGAACAGAAGGGAACGATGAAAAATCCAGCGGTTTTTTTGTACCGATGGCGATCATGATTACCACCACGCTGACGAGAATATTAAAAGTGAACAAAATATCCAGCAGCACAGCAGGCAAAGGCACTACCAGCATGGCCATGATCATCAATACCAAAAACGGAATGCCTAGCCCCGAGATATCGAAGGCTGACAAACGCTGTCGGATTGTTGACATAGAAAGGCTGCTCATGACGATGCTTTATTTAATAGTCTTTAAAAATCAATTAGTTAAGATTTCTGTTCTTTAAATGTAGATTTACTCGAAGTACTACTAAGCAATTGATGTGCCACCGATTTTCTGCCACTTACTGGCAGGTTTTTAATGAGGTGGGGCGGGAGTTTTATGGGAAAGTGCATGAAAAAGATGTCATTTAATTATTTTTGGAGGGTGCTTCTGTGTTTACCGCAGGCATTTCGTTAAAGAAGCTGAAATACCTGCCGATTAAGCGTGGGAGTAAAGGAATTTTTGCTCACCGAAAATACTTTGGTAAAGAGTGGTCTCGATAGTCCGATCTACTTGTAGTGATGGGTTTTTGAGAAGTAACTGGGTTTACCGCAAGAAGTGTTCCGGGTGGGACGAATGCGATGACGACAAAAAGGGGTGAATCATGAACAAGATGTCCAAATGCAAAATGGTTACGTTGGCAGCGCTGATTTCAGCATTCCAGACGTTTCCTTCGATGGCGGTTGCTGATAATGCTTCCGCTAAAGCAGATGCCAAGCCGGTTGAGTCGGCAAAGCCAGCGGAACCGAGAGCGCCTGCAGTTGAGGCTGCGCGGTCCGAGTCGAAGTTGGAATCGAAGTCCTCGGCTGAGCCAGTAAGCATGATTACGCCGATGATGGAACGTCAGCAGACTATCCGCGCTACCGGCTACGCAGTAATTAGCACGCAGAACCATAAAAATTCGTCACAGCAGCGATTAATGGCTATTCGTGCTTCCAAGCTCGACGCCTACCGTGCGCTGACTGAACAGGTTTATGGTCAGCAACTCGATGCGACGACCACTGTGGCTGAGATGATGGTCACGAGTGATACCTTCCGTACTCGCGTACAAGGCGTCATTTATGGTGCAGTGCTCGAGTCGATCACACCGATTGGTGACGATACCTACGAGACAACCATGTCATTGGATGGCCGAGTAGTTAATGATCTGCGCGTTCTGTATCTGACTCAGCTTGCTTCACGCAATCGCTGATCTGTCCTGAAACTATTACGTTGACTATCATGCGTGCTTCCCGTTTCCTACCCTTGCTCCTGGCCTTGCCGTTGGCCGGTGCGATGGTGTCCGCCTACGCAGGCGACACACCATTGCCTACCGACCCGCGCAGGCGCCTGGAAGCTTTGCAAAATGCACTCGTTAAGGCTGCCATGGATGGCCAGACGCGAGTACAAACCGCCGCTTGGGTTGATAACAACGGCAAGCTGCATGAAAACACACGTATGAGTTCGGACATGAAAGTACGTGGCGTTCGCGTGTTGAATTATCTTCAGGCGGAAGACGGTCCATCGGCAGCCATTATTGCCGAGGGCAGGGGTGTGATGCCTAGCGAAGAAATTTGCCGCGCTAATTTACAGCGTTATCGTCGCGAGGCTACGTTTGATGCTTCGCTGCGGATCGCTACCAGCGGAGCGGATCAATATGACTGGAAGACCTTGCTTGGTCAGGCCAAGTCCAAGCTGTTCGCCCGTGCAACGGCGGGCCGTAAATGGTCGCTTGCGCCGACAACTTTGGTTCCGGCCAATGCCTACGATCGCGCGTTAAGTGGAGCGACACCGGATATTGCTCCTTACCATATGCAATTGGAATTATTGCCAGCTGGCGCACTAGGTATAGAGCCTGTTCGTCCTGCCAACACTAAGCCTGTATTGCAAAAAGTAGTCAGTGCGACCAAAGATTTTTTCAGTGATGATGCCCCGCGTCGTACACCAGTGCCTTTTGTCATGCGCTTGTCAGTTGTTGAGCGCAACAGCAAACGATTGCTCTGGCAAGAAGCGGTGCCTTTGTTTTTCCCAGCGACTGAAATCAGTACTACCAGTAAGCCATTACCGCCAGGTTTGTTGTCTGAACTCGATCGTGTACTCGATCGTTGGCAAGACAAAATGGATACGGACTTTGGATGTCGCCCGCAGCAATTTAATGTGATGCCCGAGAGCGCTGTGAATGGCTGGGTCATCAATGGCGGACTCACGGCAGGCTTGGCAATTGGCGATCAGCTTTTGCTGATGGATCGTGAGTTTTTGCCTGCTAGAATTTTAGAACCCGACAGTGCCCAACATTTGGCGCTGGTCGAGGTAGTCAGTGTGGACAACGGCAAAGCAATCATCAGAAAGCTTGCCGGCCCCAGAGACATCGCAAGATCCGGCGACTGGATCGCCACCCCCTTCTGAGAAATCTGGAGATAAAAAATGAACAAGCTACGAATTAATGCACTCCTTGCCTGCTTATTGTTAGCCATGGGCGGTTCGGTATTGGCCAATGATCCTCCCAAAGAGGCACCCAAAGACGCCAAGAAAGATGAAGACAAGCCAGCAGAGCCGGACTTGCCTTCCAAGCCGTATCCAAAAAATGCTGTGCCTAAAGCTTTCTTGCCCAAGTCGGATGAGAAAAAAGAAGCGGCAGCCAAACCGGATGCAGTCCAGGATAAGCCTGCTGAAAAGCGCGCTGAAAAACCTGTCGATAAGCCTGATGAAAAACACGCAGCAGACAAACACGATGGCGCGCATGATGCACCTCCCGTGATGGTCGCTCCTAAACGTCGCAAGATGGCACGCGCTGCAACGCCACCAGCTCCGGCTCAAGCGTCTAACCCAGTGATACAACAAGTTGCTGGTGAGAGCGTGAAATCGGGTTCTTCGGATCGCGATGCCTATGTCGCTCAAAACAATGACACGCTGGATAAAGTCATTGCTAAAACATTCCCTAAAACGCCGTTCTCTATGGAGATTATGCGTGAGGCGTTTGTTCGTGCAAACCCACAACTACGCCCACCGGTAAAGAACGTGAAGCTACGTGCAGGTCAAGTCGTGCAACTGCCTGACGTAAACATCATGCGCATGGTGGTGATGGGTGAAAATAATGGTGCCACCATGGCTGTTAGTGGTGATGTGCATTATGAGAAAAAACAGAGCTTGTTCATGCCGTCTGCAAACGCACCTGCAGCTGTCGCACCATTAGCCGCTGTTTCCAAACAACCGATTGCGATTCCGCCATTGCCAGTTAATGTGGCAAGTTCAGCACCTACGCAAGAAGTCTCTGCCGAGGAAAAAAGAAAATGGATACGCTTTCCTTGAGCCTATAAGTTTTTTGTTTCTCTAAGCCGCATTACATCGGATGTCTGGTACCGAGCCAATTGCTCAGACGGGTCGTGTCCACCCAATTTCATCAGACATTCGTCCTCTGCAACTGGACGCCACGCAAGCCCGCGCTATGGGTTTGCGTGACGGCCAGATCATTCAGGGCAACATGGAGTTACGCGGCGAGAGTCTCAAGCTGCTACTCAATGGTCAGTTACTTGATCTTCCAACGGGTTTTCGTTTTCGTCCTGGGGATCCCGTTTGGTTCAAAGCCCAGTCTCGCCCCGGAGGCTGGTGGCTGCGACTGATGGACCCGCGCAGTGCTGCAGTAGCACTCAATCACGCCAGTAATGCGCTACCTGAAGCCTCCTCAACGAGTGAACCACCGCCAGCCAACCTAACGACATCGCGATTACAGGCCTTGTTGTTACGCCCACCGATGTCTCCAACGCTGATGTCCTTATTTGAGCCCAAAGAGATAGCAAGCTTGCTGAAATCAGCCGCGAACGAGGCATTGGTGTCGTCATTTTTGCGCATGCGCCTGTCTATGGGTAGCGTATCTGCCGGGGCTTTACAAAGCGCGGTGCAGGGCTCGGGTCTCTGGTTGGAATCCATGCTTGCGCGTGGACTAGCTTCGTCACTACCTGACGCAAAAACTCTGTTGCGCCGTTTACTACGCGCTCTCGGTGAGCGTGACTCGCCACAGCAAGCCAGCCTGCAAAGAGCGATCGACGATATCGAAGCATCGCAAGTGGAGTCTTTGGCAGCTCAAGCGCGTGGTGAGCTGGCTTTTTCCCTGGTCATTCCGTTTGCCAATGCCAATCCAGTGTTTATCGAATTTTTCAGACCCGCTCGCAGGCGTAATCAAAAAGAGGCGCCTCCATTCACGGTCAACCTCCATACGGATCATCATATTCTGGGTGAGATATGGTTAAAAATGTCGTTGATAGGTAGATCGCAGATTGATTTGATCGTTTGGGCTATCAAACCAGAGACGGCTGCCCGAGCCAGGAAAAAATCGGCTGAATTAACCAGCGCGCTGCGCGAGTCGGGGTTGAGCCTGAGTATTTTTCGGGTGTTTAATTCAGCTCGTCCCAGTGTTCCAGTCGGGGCTTCTCCACCAGGCGCCATGTTGGACGTGCAAGCATGAATCGCCAGCCACCACTTGATGTGAACACCGCAGAATCTGTCTCGCTCTCATCACCGTTTGGCGCAGACAACGCCCTGGCCCTGGCCATCATGGAAGAAGCTAAGCGTCGTGGAACCGAAATAGGTACAGACCCAGAATTACTGGCCGCACTTTCAGGCATAGGCGGGGAAGAGCAAATACCACGCGAACTTTATGTGGCTATTGCCGCCGTGCTCGATTGGGTAGATGGACTGAAATGAAAAAGGAAGAAACGGTTGCTGTAGCGCGAGGGAGAGTATGGGCTTAGGCTTCTTCGTAGCCACGTCCGCCGCGAGTGCGAGAGATACGACCTAGGCGGTCATAGACTTCGACGGAGGCAGTCGCTTCGGAGCCATGCAGAGTTTGTAATGTGCCTCGTATGGCATCGAGTTTGCGAATAATCAGAACTTCATTACGGCGGTGTAATTCGCGGCAATCAGATATGAGGTTTTTGAAGCCATCCCATTCGGGTTCATCCAAGCGACTATCTTCAGTGCCCACGCGGGTGAGTGCATGCATGGTGTCGAAGAGCTCTTGTTTTCGAATCTGCATCTGCTCAAATGCATCAATATCTTGTGCTTTAAGTGCTTCGAACTCTTGTTCTAGCAGATCGTATAAGGCGAGGGCGTGCTGAACCGATGCCACAAGCTCTTGGCTGGCGGTCGGTGGCAAAAGATCCTGTGCTGTCCGTTCTAAGGGCATCAGCAGGTATGCACGTTAGTGATTAAGGGCAGAGGAATCAGCCGATCAATTTTTCCATCGCGACAAAGCTTTCGGCAATGTGGCGCGAATTGAGTGGGTAATTACCTTCCTTTAACGCTTGTTTGATCGATTCAACTTTATGACGATCAAACGCAGGTTCTGCCATCGCCTTTTGAGTGATGTCAGACAATTGCAACTGATCCTGGCGTGATACCGATGGCTTGGCTTTGCTGGGCTCAGTAGCGTTAGGCGTAGGGCTCTCCAGCGACTTGCGCTTAGCTTTTTCGAGCGTGGCTTTGTCCAGCGAGGGACTGCCGCCAAATAGGCCTGATATTGGGTTACTCATGGTTTTCTCTCACTTTCGGCGTTAAGCCTTCTTTTCCAGTCACAACGAATATCGGAGCGGACCAACGAAACTTTAGTCCTTTTTTTCATTTATTTTCATAAACCAGAAAATAGTTATCTTAAATATATTAAATTTCATGGTTTAGACGCCTTTTACGGCCCCTTTGCCAGTAATGATGCCTGGAAAGATATGACCAGACTCAGTGTTTCGTAATTTGATTTGCTCATGTAGCCGTCCATCCTGCAATGCCTCGACCCGCACTGAGATCATGAATTCCGGGGGCCGGCCTACGACTAAGGTGACCAAGTCGCCTTTTTTAACCATGAGCGCAGGTCGCAGGTCGCTGGTGCGTATCGCTTCCCCGGCGCGGATGGGGCGCATCAGCTCCGAGCTATCAAGTCCTGACAGGTCAAACAAATGAGTGCGATTTATTTTTTCGGCATCAAGTCGCTCTAACTTGAGTAGTTCGGGCTTAAGAATTTGACCAGCCCCAAGATTACTTGAGGCAACCACGACTTGTCGGTTTTCTGCGATGTCAGTAGTCTGGATGACCTGGCCAGGGGCAATGTTCTTGCTCACCCGGGTACCCGGTGCTATTTCTGTCGCAATCCAGGCTGGGGAACTGCCTCCGGCACCGGGGGCAAGGTCTACCCTCTCTATGGCCGATTCCGTCATCAGATCACCCGCTTTTAATGCCAATTTAGCGCGCACGACTTTTTGGCCTTTTTCCAGGTCATGAGCCACGATAGGTTGGCCTTTGGCGAGGGACCGTTTGACTTGACGACCAACTAATGACGCTTTTTCATTGAAACTTCCCGCTACGGTCGAGGCCGCGGCTTTCATTTCCAAATCAGATTCTTTTAATGCAATTCCTGGGGCAATATCCCGATTCGTAATCACAATCTCTTGTTGCTGCTGAAGCTGAGTGAAGCCGACTTTGACGAAGATTTGCCACGCTGGTTTGTTGCAGCGCGCCCGAACACTCTCTTTGTTTACAAAAGGATAATCAAAACTAAAACTACCTCCGCAGGGCTGAACCTGTACGCGCGGGTCGGGTGCCACCATTTTTACCTGTTCAGCAGCGACACCCGCCTGAGCAGCAACCCAATTGGCAAGCGCAGCCTCCAAAGCCTCCTGTGGAGTGCCAGCCAATACTACGTGCGAACCCGAAAATGCGAGGGCCAGCAGTAGTCTGAACAAGACTCTCACTAGATAGGGCTGATTATTCATCGCGGATCACTTGTTAATTTGTTCATGGTACGGGCTTTGCTAAATCCTTTTGAAAACGATGTCTGCCTGTTGAACTTCCGACAGTCATGGCAACTGAAGCAAGAATGGTTCCAGCCAGAAAAGATGAGAAATCATGGAAATACAGTCAAAACATAGCGATCAGATAAACGATATTGTCAAAGAGAGAGCGCGTAAGCGCGAGGGCGTCCCATCGACGTCTTTCCGTCAGGTGGTGGAAGAAGCCAACCGGGAAGCGACCTCTACGCTGAGCGTACAGCGCGGCGATACGCTCGTTAGTCTGACGCGCAATTTTTTAGGAGACTCAGCAGCTCAGCTTAACAAAGGGCAGATTTATGATTTGGCCAAAACACTGGCTAAAGAAAATGGTATTGCCAACCCGGATCGCATCATGCCCGGGCAGCAGATCACGATAACGCCTATGTCCACGCTGGCGGCATTAAAACTTCGGCAGGGATCGGTTGAGGGCGTGCAGCTGACGAAAGAATCTACGCAGGTTAGTGCGCCGGTGCTAGACAAGACGCTGGCACGTGCGGTGTCTAAGGGATATTTGCAAGCTCAGGATCAGCATGCGGTGCGCGACAAGATTTTTGAGCTCGCCACTACCCATGGTTTTTCACCCGATGATTTTGCGCGCACAACACTGATGGAGTCGGACGGTATGAATCCGCGAGCTTCGAATGGTAGTTGTCACGGCATCATACAATTTTGCTCAGGTGGGAATCGGGGCGCTGCCAGCGCTGGTTATGCAAACGATCCCAAAGAAATACTTTCATTGTCCGTGATGGATCAGTTGAATCTGGTCGATCGCTACTTTACCGACACCAAGCTCAAAGATTACGGGCCAGCCTCACTCGACACTTTGTATCTGACCGTCTTGACGCCGAATGCACGTAATGAGCCGCGTGCGAATGTGCCACTAAATATCGCCGGTCGACAGGCAGCCGCTCTTTATGAAGGTCGCGATCAAGCGGGTGTAATTACGCGTAACTCCATCATCACAGGTCTGAAGCAAAATGCGCGTGAGCGATTAGGTGAATTCTCGGTGGCGCGTATAGAAAGAAAGATGATGTGATGCAGGAACAGCAGAACACGTAGTCAGTGTGTAGTCCATGAACTGGCAAGCTCATCATGAAATAACGTGCTGAGTTTAAGAGCATACGCAAAACGTCCTACAGCATTGATACATAGTAAACACGCTTACATAGGGTGGCAAATTCTTGCCGCCATCTTTAGCAAGTCGGTTAGCGACTTCATCAGACGGCAAATTGTTGCCGTCTACCCCCTCAGAAATGGTCGTATTTCCGCCAAAAAACGAACTGGCACGGCGCTTGCAATGGTCGGATCGACAGCTGGAAACTTGAACGAACTGTCGGCAATCCGGCTTAAGCGATTCCAGCACTGAGTAGGGGACCCATTATGGATTTATTGAATAACGCTCTAGGGATACATGACAAAGCGCTGCGTGTGCGAAATCAACGCATGGAGCTGCTTGCCCGCAATATCGCCAATGAAGATACACCGCATTTCAAAGCGCGTGAATTGGATTTCAAAACTGTGATGGCGAAATTTGAACCAGCGGAGTCACTCGCAGCAACTAACCAAACGCATTTTGATTATGGCGACGACAAGCTCGATGACGATGGCATGCGCTATCGCGTTCCATTCAATGCATCAGCGGATGGCAACACCGTAGAAATCACCGTTGAACAGGCCAAGTACGGTAAAGCAGCAGCTGATTATCAAGCCACGCTGACCTTTCTTGAAAATCGCGTTAGCAGTATTCGCAAAGCATTGAGAGGAGATTAATCAATCATGCCTATGTCCATAGATAACATTTTCGGTATTGGCGGAACCGCGCTGCACGCGCAGATGATCCGCATGAATACCACCGCATCTAACCTGGCCAATGCAGGAACTACTGCCGCTACTGAGCAAGAGGCTTACCGCGGTAAGCGCACGATTTTTAAAGCATTGATGGATGATCAGATGACCAATGCAGGTTCGCCTTATGTGGGTGGCGTCAAAGTCGACAAAATTGTGGATGACACCAAACCTGTTCCGCGTGTGTATGACCCGGGTAATCCACTGGCTGATGGCGATGGTTTTGTTTTTCAGGCCAATGTCAATGAAGTTACGGAAATGGTCGACATGATGGCTGCTTCGCGCTCGTATCAGAACAACGTGGAAGTCGTAAATACTGCACGCGAGCTGATGATGCGTTCACTTGAAATTATTAAAGCCTAAGGACGATTGATATGGCAACCCCATTAACTGGCGCAGCCCAAAATACCTCGACCTACACACTGCCGTCGAATATCAAAACAACGGCACAGGCCAAGACCGAAGCGGAGCAAAAGGCGCTTACCAGCGATGGCGGGGCCATGGGTCAGACAGCGTTCCTGACGCTGTTTACTACTCAGCTGAAAAGTCAGAATCCGTTGGAACCTATGAATAACGAAGCCTTTGTGGCTCAGTTAGCGCAGTTTTCGCAATTAGAAGCAACGACCAAAATGGCGGACAACGTTCAGACTTTAGTTGCCTCGATGTCGAATGAGCGCATGAGTGCAGCCAGTGGTTTGATAGGTAAAAAAGTCGCCATACCTGACGGCAAAGCCATACTCACGAATGCTCAACCTGTCGACGGCGTCGTGGCCCTTGAAAAAGACGTGGATTCTATTGCTATCAAAGTGTTTGCATCCGATGGATCATTGGTTCGTACGGGTGAAGTTGGTCCACAAAAGCAAGGAGATTTCCATTTTTCATGGGACGGAAAAGATGGTAATGGCGCAGCAGTCGCCGATGGTGTTTATCGCATCAGTGCCACAGTAAACAATTATGGAAAATCAAGCAAAGCAAATGTCACCACGATGGCGCCTGTGCGCACAGTGACTACAGATGCAACAACCGGCGATATGCAGGTTGAATTCGATGATGGATCAACACAAAGCATGTCGCAAGTTAAACGCGTCGGCCTGTAAATAAATAACAGCTCACCAGGAATTCAGGAGAAATACACATGTCTTTTTATACCGCTCTGACTGGCTTACAAGCCGCTACCGCTCAGTTGTCCGTCACCAGTAATAATATCGCCAACGTGGGTACCACCGGGTTCAAGCGTTCACGTGCGGACTTTGGCGACATTTTTGCGACATCACCTTTGCAGAAGGCATCAGCCACTGTGGGTCAGGGTGTGGCAATTAAACAGATCACTCAGGAATTCAGTCAGGGAAATATTCAGTTCTCCGCAAACTCATTGGATATCGCTATTACCGGCGATGGATTTTTCCCTTTGAAATCTGCAGATGGTTTGCAGGATATTTACACGCGTAACGGCA
>CAYUDI010000084.1:2699-10808 GCA_964443585.1 uncultured Bifidobacterium sp. | reverse complement strand
GCGCAAGGCCACCACGTATTCGTAGGTGCGGCCATCACCCATCACACCCACGGATTTTACCGGCAAAAAAACTGCAAATGCCTGGCTAGTAGCCTCATACCAATTTTTATGAAAATGCCCAATAGGTTCGCCAGTGGCTAATTCGTGCGGCAAAGGAATCGCTGTGTTGCGTAGTTCTTCTATGAAGATCGCATCAGCACGGCGCAATAAATCAGCAAATTCTTTTTTAACTTCACCCAGTATGCGAACACCTAATCCAGGACCAGGAAATGGGTGGCGATAGACCATGTCATGCGGCAGGCCGAGTGCTAATCCCAGCTTACGTACTTCGTCTTTAAACAAATCGCGTAGTGGTTCGAGTAATTTTAAATTCAGCGTTTCAGGTAAACCACCAACATTGTGGTGACTTTTAATGGTGTGCGCGCCCTTTTTGCCTTTGCCGGCGCTTTCAATTACATCCGGATAAATAGTGCCTTGCGCCAGCCACTGAGCATTCTTGCGCTTGCCTGCTTCAACTTGAAATACTTCAACAAATTCGCGGCCTATGATTTTACGTTTCGCTTCAGGATCAGATACACCTGCGAGCTTACCCATGAATTGTTCGGTGGCGTCGACATGAACAACACGTACGCCTAGATTTTTGGCGAACATGTCCATCACCATCTGACCTTCATTCAGACGTAACAAACCATGGTCGACAAATACGCAGGTAAGTTGATCGCCGATTGCACGATGAATTAATGCGGCTGCCACGCTGCTATCCACGCCACCCGACAAACCAAGTATGACTTCATCACTACCAACTTGTTTGCGTATAAATTCCACCGCTTCAGTTACATAGTCAGGCATGTTCCAATCGGATTTGCAGCCGCAAATCTCATGCACAAAGCGTCCAAGAATTGCAGCGCCTTGCATGGTATGCGTGACTTCTGGGTGAAACTGCACCGCATATAAATGCCGTACTTCATCAGCCATGCCCGCAATCGGGCAACTATCGGTGGATGCCATCAATTTAAAACCTGGTGGAAGATCGATGACTTTATCGCCATGGCTCATCCACACTTTGAGCATGCCATGACCTTCTGGCGTGACAAAATCATTAATGTCTTTTAACAGCGCGGTATGACCACGCGCTCGGACTTCGGCATAACCAAATTCACGCAACAAACCGTTTTCAACCGTGCCGCCCAACTGCGCTGCCATGGTCTGCATACCGTAGCAAATACCGAGAACGGGTACGCCCAACTCAAACACGGCTTGCGGTGCGCGCGGGGTATCGCCTTCCGTGACCGACGAAGGACCACCCGACAAAATGATGCCCGCAGCGCCTGAATTACGAATGAATTCGTCGCTGACATCGTAGGGATGAACTTCAGAAAACACGCCAGACTCGCGCACACGACGTGCGATTAGCTGAGTGACTTGCGAGCCAAAATCAAGGATGAGTATCTTGGAATGCATACTGTGATGTAGGGTGTGTAATTCGGTTCTGAAAAAAACTCAGGCGGCATTGCTGCCGCCTGAGTTTCGCTGATACTCCATTAATCAGCGCGATAGTTAGGCGCTTCTTTGGTGATCTGCACATCATGCACATGCGACTCACGCATACCTGCTGAGGTGATTTCTACAAATTGTGCTTTGTCACGCAATTCATCAATGGTAGCGCAACCACAGTAACCCATAGAAGAACGCACACCACCCACGAGTTGATACAAAATCGCCAGCACACTGCCTTTGTAAGGTACTCGGCCCTCTATACCTTCGGGTACAAGCTTATCGGCGTTGTTGGATGCATCTTGAAAATATCTATCAGCAGAGCCATCTGTCATTGCACCCAAACTACCCATGCCTCGATATGACTTGTAGCTACGACCTTGATACAAAATCACTTCGCCAGGCGCCTCTTCTGTACCTGCAAACATGCTACCCATCATGACTGATGAAGCACCTGCGGCCAGTGCTTTAGAAATATCACCAGAAAAACGTATACCACCATCGGCAATGCACGGAATACCGGTACCTTCAAGCGCCTTTGCAACATTCGATATGGCGGTAATTTGTGGCACACCTACGCCGGCCACAATACGTGTCGTGCAAATTGACCCGGGGCCTATGCCTACCTTAACGGCATCGGCTCCATGATCCATTAGCGCCTTGGCCGCATCAGCGGTTGCGATATTGCCACCTATAACTTCGACATGTGAGAAACGACGCTTGACCCATTTCACGCGATCGAGCACGCCTTGTGAGTGGCCATGGGCTGTATCAACAACGATGACATCCACACCAGCAGAGACTAATAATTCAATACGCTCATCGTTATCAGGGCCCACACCGACAGCAGCGCCAACGCGCAATTTACCCTGATCATCTTTCGATGCGTTCGGGTGTTCGGTCGATTTGCGTATGTCTTTTACGGTAATTAAGCCACGCAATTCAAACGCATCATTAACCACCAATACACGTTCCAAGCGATGCTTGTTCATCAAGCGCTTGGCTTCGGCTGTGTCAGCACCTTCTTTAACGTAGACGAGTTTGTCGCGCGGGGTCATTTTGACGCGCACTTCAGCGTCCAACTCTTCTTCAAAGCGCAAATCGCGGTTGGTAATAATACCCACCACCGTTTTACCTTCAACTACCGGAAAACCACTAATGCCATGTTGCTGCGAAAGCGCCATGACATCACGCACGCGCATGGTGGGTGGAATCGTTATTGGGTCACGGACGACCCCAGCTTCAAAACGTTTGACCTTGGAGACTTCGCGCGCCTGTTCTTTCGCGGTGAGATTTTTATGAATAATGCCGATACCGCCTTCCTGTGCCATAGCAATAGCGAGTCGGGCTTCGGTCACCGTATCCATAGCTGCGGAGACTAGGGGGATGGACAGCGAAATGTTTCGCGTCAGGCGAGTATGCAGGGAGGTGTCTTTGGGCAGGATGGCTGAGTAGGCCGGCACGAGCAGCACATCATCGAAGGTGAGTGCTTTCTGTAATAGACGCATAGTGTTTCCTGTAGGCGCAAAACCGAATTATACAGAACTCAAGCACCCATTCAGAATGACCATCAACTCGATAAACCCGTTAGATAGCCCGTATTGACTAGGGTTTTTGTATTTTGCGCCCGCAAAGACTTAGCAGAGGCTAGCCTAATTCGGGAGGTTTTTTATTTTAAACGTGTTCTGTGCTGAGCTCGGCGGCGGCGGGATTCCATGGGATCAGCCTGAAGAGGACGGTAGATCTCTATGCGATCGCCGGCGCGGGCCTTGGCATCGAGAGGCTTGAGCTTGCCATAAACACCAATTTTATTGGTACTGAGATTTATATCCGGATACTGCACCAGCAAGCCACTGCGATGTATGGCCTGTTCCAGCGTGCACCCTTGGTTGACGTCGAGTTCAATTAACACGACCTTCTCAGGCAGCGCATAGCAAATTTGCACATGCAGGGTATCCGCATTAGCCATACAAGGCTTCCGCTCGCACTCGAAATGACTCCACAAAACTATCTGCTATTTTTGCAAACACGGGGCCTATGATCTTTTCTAATAATTTACTGGAAAATTCATACTGGAGATCGAACTCGACCTTGCAAGCGTCTGGCCGTAGCGGACGAAAATGCCACTGCCCATCGAGGTGGCTAAACGGCCCCTCCACTAACTTCATGTGCATGTAGGTTGGTGAGTTATTGCTGTTTTCAGTGGTAAAGCTCTGTTTGATGCCGCGATAATCGATGGTAATGGCTGCCACCAGTCTGTCCAAACTGCGCTCGCGCACCTCCACCTGGCCACACCAAGGCAAAAAGGACGGATAATCTTCCACCTTGTCTACCAAAGCGAACATTTGCTCTGCGCTATAACCAAGTAGTATCGATTTGTGAACAACTGCCATAGTTTCAAGTGTTTCAACTGTTAGAATCCGACTTCCCGATTTTAACCTGATCATTCTGTCTGCCTGATTCGCTATCACGGCGGCCAGTACATACTCCCATGAGCATCATCGACAACAAAAAAGCGTTTCATGACTACTTCATCGAAGAACGCTTCGAGGCAGGCATGTCGCTCGAAGGTTGGGAGGTCAAGTCTATACGCGCCGGCCGAGCACAGCTCAAAGAGGCCTATGTCATCGTCAGAAAGGGTGAAGTCTTTTTATTTGGGGCGCACATCAGCCCTCTGCCTACAGCGTCTACGCACATTAACCCAGATCCGGTTCGCACCCGCAAGCTCTTGCTAAGAGCCGAGGAAATCAAAAAGCTAATTGGTAAAGTCGAGCGCGCCGGGTATACCCTGGTACCTATCAACCTGCATTACCAGCGCGGCCGCATCAAATGCGAAATTGGTCTTGCCAAGGGCAAAAAGCAGCATGACAAGCGCGATACCGAGCGTTCCCGTGACGCAGATCGCGAAATCGCCAAGGCATTAAAGCAAAACAGGCGCTAAACCGCTGCCTTTTCCCGCCCTGAAGCCCCAACTTTTAATGCCTTCAGAGGCGTTACCCAATTTCATTTGCCCAAAAACAAAAACCCCCACGCTTTTCAGCGAGAGGGCTCAAACTACTACGACTACCTGTTGTTGCTTGTTATTCAGAAACCACAAATGAGATTCTATCGGAAAATTTCCGTAAGTCAACACTATGCGAAGGATTTTTTTGTGACTCCTTAGTCACCGATTTCAGCACCACCTTAGCTAAGCTCGCTTCCCCTACTCGTACACCGCTTGATCCATTTAGTACATCGGCAGCGCATAGCGCTCCACCCCGCCATAGCAGCTTGTTGAATAATTCTGCAAGGGTATCAACTTCGGATTTATGCACATGCCATTGAGGTAAGAATGAACGTCAATCCAATCAAAATAGACATCGAACTGAATACTGGAAGTAATGGTAAATGGTATGCGAAAAAAGAGATCAACAAAGAAAGTGAAACGAAGGTCACTTTTTTTCAACGAGATGGACAACGTTCATTACTATAAAAATTTAAGGATTTCAAAAATAATGTGCGCTCTGGCGCTGAACTCGCAAAAAAATACTGTAACGAATTGGGCATATCCGATAAAGCAATCGCGAATCCAAAAAATAAATCCGCAAATAGTGGAATTACAAATACAGAACTAAACAAAATATTCCGTTCAGCATACTCAAAATTAATAAATAATGAATCCTTCCAAAAATCTGATCAGTTAGTAAGTAATAGCAAGAAAGAAATTGATGTAAGCATTAATAATGAACCTATTTTGTCAGGTGAAGATTTTAAAAAAAATACTCAAAAATTTTTGTCTTCAAGAATGAATTATTCAAGCAAAAATTATAATGATTTTGAATATGATATATCTGTAGCACTCAATATCCGAGCCGATCCAAACTTTTCAGCTGATAGCAAACAGATAACAAAAACCATAGAAGTCTTAGAAGACCTTAAAAACATCAAACTGATTGGATATGATTACCAAGAACTTACAAATTATGAGAATCGTAAAAAAGAATTTGATGAAAAAATTGATATTCTTATTACAGCGCTAAATAAAGCAACTAAAAAAGCCAGTAATAATTCAACGACGGATTAAATCATAAAATATTAATTACTGTTAACTTTAGCGACGAGACTAACATCAAATCAATGAACTCATAGCCATCATGGCAGGACGACATAAAAATCCGATACAGCACCATGCACTGGTTGACTAAGAGGGCTGTTATTTTTAACGAAGCCAGCATTTAAGATTTGCTTGCTATGCTTTTCCAAGTCTCGACCACTGAATCAGGATTTAATGGAATTGAGCTACTACTCTTTCATGAACACTGGCGCACAGTCGGTAAATTATGCCAAGTACCTTACTCTCCTACTACAACTCCACGATCGAGCTTTGCCGTTTAGTACACCGGTAGCGCATTGTGCTTTGCCTGACAATTACGATTAGTTAAATAATTAAAGGGATATCTGATCCATTGATGCCAGCGCCAGGGAGAGAAAAATGAACGTCAATCCCATAAAAATTAACATCGAACTTAATGTTGAAATTAAGGGGAAGTGGTACGGAAAAAAGGGAGTTAACAAACAGGGGGAAACAGAAGTTACATTTTTTCAGCGTGAGGGAAAACGTTCATTACTGCAAAAATTTAAGGATTTCAAAAATAATGTGCGCTCTGGCACTGAACTCGCAAAAAAATACTGTAACGAGTTGGGCATATCCGATAAAGTAATTACGAATCCAAAAAATAAATCAGTAAATAGCTCAATTACCAATGAAGAATTAAATACATTATTTCGAGCTACTCATGAAAAATTAAAAAATGATAACCCCTTCCAAAAATCCGACCCGTTAGCTAGCATTCGCGACAAGGAAATTAAAGTAAGTATCAATGATAAGCAAATCTTGAATGTTGAAGATTTTAATCTTCAAACTAAAATGCGTCTCAAAGGACACATGAATCATACGAATAAAGACTATACATATTATGCAAATCACATCCAACTAGCGCTGGATATTCTAGCCAATACAAGCTTACCAAATGGTGGCGAACATATAGATGAAAATATAGATACAGCTTTAGAAAAATTAAATGAACTTAAAGATACTATCTCACTAACAGGTAGTAACAATCCGCATATTGGAAATTATGATCGTAAAAAGACCGACTTTAATAAAATGGTTGAACATCTCATCACAACGCTAGAAAACGCAAAAAAAACTAGCCCTAATACTACGGCGAACCAATTCAACGAATAGTAATCGTTACTAACGATAGTAGTGATATCAGATTAAAGTACGTAAGTTTGAAGCGTGTAGCCCCTTAGCGCTCTCATAGATAAAGGGCTACAACTTCAATTTGATGGAATGTTAGGATTTACTTGCTAGGTTTTTCCACGTCTCGACCACTGAATCAGGATTCAATGAAATCGAGCTGATGCCCTCGCTCATCAACCACTTTGCAAAATCAGGATGATCCGATGGGCCCTGACCGCAAATACCCACGTACTTACCCTTGGCAAGGCACGTTTTAATTGCGCGCGAGAGCAGTACTTTGACGGCCGGATCGCGCTCATCAAAATCAGCGGCTAACAACTCCATACCGGAATCTCTATCCAGACCTAACGTAAGTTGAGTTAAGTCATTCGAACCGATCGAGAATCCATCAAAAAATTCGAGGAATTCTTCAGCCAACAACGCATTGGAAGGGATCTCGCACATCATGATTAAACGCAGGCCGTTTTCACCACGCTTGAGACCATTTTTTTCCAGCAGATTTACTACCTTCTCTGCCTGACCCAAGGTGCGAACAAAGGGCACCATGATTTCTACGTTGGTCAAACCCATGTCATTGCGCACGCGTTTCATGGCGACACATTCCATCTCAAAGGCTTCAGCAAAATCAGCCGCTAAGTAACGCGCAGCCCCACGGAAACCCAACATAGGATTTTCTTCATCCGGTTCATAGCGTGAACCTCCTATGAGTTTTTTGTACTCATTGGACTTGAAATCAGACAAACGAACAATCACTGTACGCGGCCAGAATGCGGCCGCAATCGTGGCAATACCTTCGGCTAACTTATCGACATAAAAAGCTTTAGGCGAGGCATGACCGCGCGCGACGGACTCCACAGCTTTCTTTAAATCGGCATCGATGTTGGGATAATCGAGTATCGCTTTAGGATGCACGCCAATGTTGTTGTTGATGATGAATTCCAGCCTAGCCAAGCCCACGCCATCATTCGGTATGGATTGGAAATCAAATGCAAGTTGAGGATTACCGACGTTCATCATGATCTTGACGGGAATCTTAGGCATCTCGCCACGGGCAATTTCGCTGATCTCAGTTTCTAACAAACCATCATAGATACGACCCTCGTCGCCCTCAGCGCACGACACGGTCACTAGCGTACCGTCCTTCAAAACGTCGGTTGCATCGCCACAACCCACCACGGCGGGCACACCTAATTCGCGCGCGATGATCGCCGCATGGCAAGTACGGCCACCACGATTTGTCACGATGGCTGAAGCACGTTTCATGACGGGTTCCCAGTTTGGATCGGTCATATCAGCGACCAACACATCACCCGGCTGTACTCGCTCCATTTCATCGGGGTTAGTGATGACGCGTACTGGACCGGCACCGA
>CAYUDI010000084.1:0-2689 GCA_964443585.1 uncultured Bifidobacterium sp. | reverse complement strand
GAATTTTTGCTGCACATCGGTGTGGCTTTCCTGAGATTTAACAGTCTCAGGGCGCGCTTGCAGGATATAGATCTTGCCATCTCTGCCATCCTTACCCCACTCTATGTCCATGGGGCGTTGGTAGTGGTTTTCGATAATCACGGCATATGTTGCCAACTCAGCGATCTCGACATCATTTAATGAATAGCGGTTGCGTAACTCTATCGGCACATCCACGGTTTTCACTGACAGCCCCGCTTTTGCCTCGCCAGTAAATTCCATTTTGATGAGCTTGGAACCAATGTTACGGCGAATAATAGGTAATTTGCCTGCAGCCAGCATGGGCTTGTGCACGTAGAACTCGTCGGGGTTCACTGCACCCTGAACGACGGTCTCGCCCAGGCCATAGCTGGAAGTAATGAACACCACGTCTTTGAAACCTGATTCGGTATCAATGGTAAACATCACACCGGCAGCACCCAAATCAGAGCGCACCATACGCTGGATACCCGCTGACAAAGCTACTTCGGCGTGTGTAAACCCTTTGTGTACTCTATAGGAAATGGCTCTGTCGTTATAAAGCGAGGAAAAAACGTGCTTGATCGCCTCGAGTATGTTGTCTATTCCTACTACGTTTAAAAATGTTTCCTGCTGACCGGCAAAGGAGGCATCTGGCAAGTCTTCTGCAGTGGCAGAAGAACGCACAGCGAATGACATTTCACTTGCAGAATCATCTACAAGTCTATGATAAAAATCATTTATTTCAGTTTGAAGGCGCGGCTGAAAAGGTGTTTCCAGTATCCACTGACGTATCTGGGCACCCGCAGCCGCCAGGGCGCGCACATCGTCAATATTCAGATCAGCCAAACGCTCTGAAATGCGGTCAGCCAGCGATGGGCCACCGTTGCTATAGGAAAGAAAATCCCGGAAAGCCTGCGCCGTCGTTGCAAACCCGCCCGGCACTCGCACGCCTGCATGAGCGAGTTGACTAATCATCTCGCCTAATGAGGCATTTTTACCGCCGACGGACTCTACATCCGTCATGCGCAGATTTTCGAAAGAAACGACGTAAGCCGCCCCCAGATCAGGGGCTTGATGAACCCCCGCGGTTGCCAAGTTGGACATAACAACGACCTTTTTGATGATGAGAAATTTGCATAGAGTGCCTCGCAACCGGTGATGGTTTTGTTATTCTTGGTGCAAGCAGTCGAAAAAAAAAGTTAACCTCCATTTTACAGCTCTGGACTGACTTTTTTAAGCGATCCTCACCACTTTTTGCGTTAATTATTTATACATTTCACATGCAATATCAGACCGCTGGCAGCAAGACTAATCATTACCGTACTGTTTTTTTCGTCTCGGATGGCACCGGAATTACTGCAGAAACATTCGGCCATTCTGTTCTAGCCCAATTTGATCTGATTTTCAGAGAAATTCGCCTGCCCTTTGTGGACACCATAGACAAGGCGCACGAGGCGGTTCGCCGGATTAATGACACCGCCGAACTGGAGGGAAAGCGTCCAATTATTTTCTCAACGCTAGTCAAGACAGAGCTCTCAGCCATTGTTCGTAAAGCAAATGGCCTGCATATGGATTTGATTCAAACCTTTGTGGATCCCCTAGAGCAAGAACTTGGCGTTCGCTCAACTCACAGCATAGGGCGCAGCCACAACATGGCGGATGCTGAAGGCTATAAAAGCCGTATCGAAGCGATTAATTTTTCGCTCGCGCATGACGATGGCCAGTCGCACAAAAATCTGCCTATGGCGGATGTCATTTTGGTAGGCGTATCGCGCTCAGGTAAAACACCCACCAGCCTGTATCTAGCAATGCAGTATGGAATTAAGGCCGCGAATTACCCGTTGATACCCGAAGATTTCGAGCGCGGCCAACTTCCGAGTGGCTTAGCCCCTTTTCGCAGCAAAATTTTTGGCTTATCAATCGCCGCCGACCGCCTATCAGAAGTACGCAATGAACGTCGCCCGGGCAGTAAATACGCTTCGCTGGAAAACTGCCGCTATGAAGTTAATGAGGCGGAGCGAATGATGCATCGCGAAGGGATTCGCTGGGTATCCACCACAGTCAAATCCATCGAAGAAATTGCAACCATGATGCTGCAAGAATTATCACTGGAGCGACGCGCCTATTAATAAGGTGACTGTACGCGGCATGCACGCCATGAATGACGTATTGACGACTATCAAAGATACGCAAGGAACAACTGACAAAACCATCTTACCAACCCAACATAGGCATGAACGGAGGCGCTCGACAGACCGCTATTGCTATGGGCTCTAAAAGACAGCTTCAAGACTATTCAATCAGATCTGCGAAATTACCATCAACCGCTGCGACCCCGTGCGGAAGTCAAACGCATTGCGATAGCGACGCCTCAGCGTCTGATTGATCCCATCGGCCACTATCTTGATCAGCAAATTTATCGCTACGCGATTATCGAGGGCCAGCATTATCGCTTTGATTATGTCTGCTCAAAAGAGATGGCGACACGCCTAACGGAAACACAGCGATGGATAGCACCTGGTCTGGTGTACGTAGAAGCGCCACTACCAATAGCTTGATGCTTTATTGATCGCATTGAGTGCTACATCAAGCACTGACGTTTTTGCTCAAATAAACACACCGCCGCCGCCGCCGCAACGTTCAATGATTCAACACCCACTTGCTGGGGTATGGTGAGCCGCTCTGTTAC
>CAYUDI010000083.1:0-11150 GCA_964443585.1 uncultured Bifidobacterium sp. | reverse complement strand
ACCGGCGACCCTGTTTGAAGAATTTGGTCTGAACTACATCGGGCCGATTGATGGTCATGATCTTGATTCGCTGATCCCCACGCTGCAAAACCTGAAAAATCTCGAGGGTCCACAGTTTCTGCATGTGGTCACGAAAAAAGGTCAGGGCTACAAGATGGCCGAGGCCGATCCCGTGCTCTACCACGGCCCTGGCAAATTTAATCCCACCGAAGGCATCAAGCCCGCCGCCGCCAGCAAGATGACCTACACGCAAGTCTTCGGTGACTGGCTTTCGGACATGGCCGCTGCCGATGAAAAGCTGGTTGGTATCACGCCGGCCATGCGCGAAGGTTCCGGCATGGTGAAATTCGAGCAGAAATATCCGGAACGTTATTACGACGTTGGAATCGCTGAGCAGCACGCAGTCACCTTTGCTGCGGGTCTGGCCTGTGAAGGGCTCAAGCCGGTGGTCGCAATTTATTCAACTTTTCTTCAGCGCGGTTACGATCAACTGATTCACGACGTCGCACTGCAAAATCTGGATGTCACCTTTGCGCTTGACCGTGCCGGACTCGTAGGTGCCGATGGCGCAACGCATGCAGGCAATTATGATCTGGCCTTCCTTCGGTGCATCCCGAATATGGTCGTGATGGCAGCGAGCGATGAAAACGAGTGCCGAAAAATGCTCACAACAGCGTACCAGTATCGAGGCCCGGCAGCGGTGCGTTATCCGCGTGGAGCTGGAATAGGTGCGACGGTTGAGACTGAATTAACCAGTTTAGAAATGGGTAAGGGCGAGATTCGTCGTCAGGGCAAGGGCGTAGCGATACTTGCTTTCGGTACCATGCTCGCGCCGTCACTTCAAGCGGCTGAAACATTGAATGCCACCGTCGCCAATATGCGTTTTATCAAGCCCTTAGATACGGCATTGGTTGCTCAGTTGGCAGCTAGTCATGATTTGCTAGTCACGATAGAAGAGGGCAGCATTATGGGTGGTGCGGGCTCGGCAGTTGCTGAAGCGTTGTCAGCCGCCGGTATCGTCAAACCGATACTGCAATTGGGATTGCCTGATAAATTTATTGATCATGGCGATGCAACGCAATTGCTTGCACAGTGCGGTTTGGATGCTGCGGGTATTACAGCGTCAGTGAATCAGCGTTTAAACACACCTGAACTACGATTGGTTGCTAATAGTCGCTGATTAAAAGGAGCGGTGCGTTTTGTGCAGATAAGCCGCTCCTGTCGTTGTATCTACTAATTCGTTGGATGACTACTTGGCTTGGAAATAATTAATTTTTCCAGCGGTAGACGCAGCGCCCTTGCGGTCGGCGCGGGACCAAATCCTAGTCGTCCTACCCAAACGACACGATCAGTATCTGTGTCAACAATTTCCCCTAGCTTGAGTCGTACTGTTGCAGCTTCTTGGCGCTGATCTATAAGCGTTGTGAATGATACGTTCTCACTTGCATAGCGCGCAAAAATAGGAATAGTCATTTCTGGCTGCTGCCATAAATCTAGTTGTGTCGCAGTCAGCCATACACGCTGGACTGCTTTACCAATATCGATGAAATCCTCATCAGTTTGTGGTTTTTGATCGCGCAAAATAATCATGTGTGCGCCACAGGAAAGTGCCGTCCAGCCATCCAGTTGTAACGACGTCGACCACGCCGCACCAATATAATGATTTAAAAACTGTACACGCCCCCAACTACTTAGTACCGAACGCATAATTTTTAGATTAATGCGTCCCGGTCCAAGTGCGGCATCTGGGATGCGATCAAGGCTGTATTGAGCATTCCATTCAATAATTGATTTATGAACGGGGTAGGCCTCGGGGATTCTTAATCGTATGCGGGTTGTTTGGAGTATGAGTTTAGCCATCTGCAAACACTGCAGCAAAGATTCCATCCAATAAATGGTGTAATTATTGCCAGCGGCTTGCTGCAGACTTTGTTTTTGACTATGCGTTAGTCTGCGCATCGACAGCGGCCTGCGTTGAACTGCGCGGCAGGGTATCTCTAAAACTAAGGGGTCTACTTGTATCGTTTGGTCGAGCGAGAATCTGATATCAATAGCGAGTAATTTTCCTTGCACATGCGGCCTATGTTGGACATGCATCTGACAGCTTTCCGCGGTGGCAGCTAATTCCATGGTTAGTAGCAAGGCTCCAATAGCCAGCAGTGCATTTTGACCGCGCAGATCGTATACGCAATCTTCTTGAGCGTATTGAATATGCACCACCATGCGGTAATCATCGATGATTTCAAATCGCCATGGTTGAGTGTTGTCTCCGCTAGGCGCCCATCTGGCTAGATTGAGGATGCGAATGACTGGCGATTCGTTCATAGAAATTTTATGGTTGAGTTTTCAAGATGCGGCGTAAGGTCGCTATACGAAGTTTTTGTATGGGATTGGCATTTCCCATGGGTAGCCAGGTACGCTTAAATTTTCCTAGATAGGCATCAAAGTGAAGCCCATGCGGAGCGGGAGTAAGTTTGCCCCGGTGCAGTAAAATTTTAATGGCCTCAGTTGCTGCAACCCCTGCGCATAGGTAGCAAGCCATTGCTGTCGATGGTCCAGCGCCCTTTTCTAAATTAATTTGGCTACGATCTGCCAGATAGCGATGCATCAGCGACGGCGCAAGGCCCACTAAAAATCGCAATGCTTTTTCAGAATCTCGATGGTTATCCCATCGAAAGTAGGTTTCGAAATCCATTTCTCCTGGCATGAAACACAGCCAAGCCGCGCCCATACCCAGTGGGGCGGCTGTGATTGCAGGGACTCTCAACCTCGAGCAAGCAGCAAAGGTTTTTTCGCGTATGTCGAATCCAAAAAAATCGAGTCCGTCTATATATACATTGGCCCCTTCAAGGAACTCGTCAAGCACGGTTTCACTTAACCCCTGCCTGAAGATTTCTATGTTGGCTGTTGGATTAATAGCCTGTGCCATGGCGGCCATGGTGTCGCATTTGGGTGAATTTAATGTGGTAAGAGTGGCACCTGCTTGACGATTAAAATTTGCGATTTCGAAGCGATCGAAATCAGCGATACGAAACTTACCTACACCCATACGCGCGAGTGCTAATAAATGATGACCACCCACTCCACCCATTCCACCAATAGCTACAGTGGCATACCGCAGCCGTAATTGTTCGGCTTCAGTTATCCATCCCAAGTTACGGCTAAACGCATGTTCATAATTAAATATGTGGGAGTTCATTTTTTGTTTTGTATAGCTGTTTAAAGTCAGATTTTTTTATGCTGGGAAATAGTCATTCGACGATTGATTCCTTCAATGTCTTCCCAGGGCATAAAGTGACGAACGAACCGTCGTACAGCTATGGGTAGTAGATTGCTAGGATGACTTCCTCTGACTGGTTGTTGCCATTCAATTCTGATTAATTGCCAAAGACGAGACGAATCACAACCAAGAAGTGCTGAGCGTGTATTCACTCTATCGCACCAGCTGTTCTCAACAAGCACTTCAAATCCTAGATTTTTCCAATAGTTGGTATGTCGAGGATTGACCTCGGTGATGAGGAAGGGTTTGCAATCTAAAAAATAATTAGCGCACAGGGCAATATAGCTGAACAATGCTGCGAGAGTGACGCGACCAGTATTGTCTGTGAGTTCTGATCTGGTCGCTAATCTGCATATTTCGATTAAGCATTTACCTTCTTGTCGCAAGTCGTTTAGGCAATCTTCATGATTTTTGTCTCCACTAAGTCTTAGATTTGGAAGGTCTAATAGTAGGGAACACGTGCCCGAAGTTCGGGCCCCTTTCATTACGAGTAACGTTAGTAGGCGTGTATCGCTTATTTCTTTTGGGTTGCTGATAAAGGCTGTCTCATAGCCTCGTATTTCAAATTTCCCACGTAATAGTTCTGCAGCTTCATATTTTAGTTTTGGAGTGTTCGCAATTTGGATAGTGACGTTCTCACGAATATCAAGTCGCGCTTTTCGAAATTTCTTTCGTCGCTCAGGAAGATTCAACGGTAGCGTAGCAGTCGGACTGGCGCACGATATGACCCCTTCAAATCGTGGAAGTGAAGTAGGCATAAGATTTGTGGACCGACGAGTCTCTAAATCTGGCTTGGCGAGTGATGGTGTTTGTAATGGCGTATCAGGCATGCATGCTGAGTAGCCATTCGGTACAAGCGGTTCCTGGCACGATGCACTAGCCCGGGCGAGCTAGTGCATAGTGCATATTAGGATTTATTGCGCCCTTTTTCCCACAGCACGTCCGAGCCACCCGCAAAGCGATTGAGCACGCGTGACAAAACAAACAGCAAATCTGAGAGGCGGTTTACAAATTGCCTTGGTTGGGGATTCAATGCTTCTGATTTGCCCAACGATACGATTGAACGTTCTGCACGACGGCAGACGGTTCGGCATATATGCGCCTGCGCAGCTGCGCGTGATCCACCGGGCAGTATGAATTCAGAAAGGGGCGGTAGGGTTGCGTTGTACTTCGCCAGCAATTCATCCAGCCTAAGCACCTGCGCTTCTTTAATCATGGTGAAGCCTGGAATGCAGAGTTCACCCCCCAAATCAAACAGGTCATGCTGTATGGTTACTAACTCATGCCGAAGATCGTCGGGTAGTTCTTCGCACAGAAGGACGCCAACATGAGAATTGAGTTCATCAACATCGCCCATAGCCTGAACTCTCAGCGCATCTTTGTCAGTGCGACTGCCATCACCCAGGCCGGTGGTGCCATCGTCGCCAGTGCGCGTAGCTATTTTGGAAAGTCTGTGTCCCATATTTATAAAAATTGATAACTAAGTGGCGCGAGCATACGTGAATTTCAGCAAGGCTGCCGGATAAACAAAAGGGTAGCCGGGCCAACCGGTCTACCAGAGTTATGTCCCGAGAGTACAATACCTACCATTGCGGAGAAGCCTGATGAATCAACCTGTCCCACCGAATGCGCTAAGGCGCGCCATGCCATCTGAGCTACTTGCTGCTCTGCGTGAGCACTTTGGCGATCGCTTGTCCACGACCAAGGCCATGTGTGAACATCATGGACGCGATGAGTCGTCCTACGATCCCATGTTGCCAGATGCCGTGGTATTTGCTCATTCCACTGACGACGTGGCAAAAGCTGTCGCACTGTGCAACCACTATCAATTCCCTATCATTGCGTATGGCACGGGCACGTCACTTGAAGGCCATATTTTGGCGCTGCAGGGTGGTTTGACTATTGATCTCTCGCAGATGAACCGTATGGTGGCGGTAAACGCAGAAGACCTTACCGTCACAGTGCAGCCCGGAGTCACACGCAAACAATTAAATGTTGAGATCAAAGATACCGGACTATTTTTCCCGATTGATCCGGGTGCTGATGCATCCATAGGTGGTATGGCTGCGACGCGTGCTTCAGGTACCAATGCCGTGCGCTACGGCACCATGCGCGAAAATGTATTGGGTTTGACCGTAGTAACAGCGCAGGGAAAAATTATTAAGACCGGCACGCGCGCTAAAAAATCGTCAGCGGGCTACGATCTGACGCGCTTATTTGTTGGCAGTGAAGGCACCTTGGGCATCATCACCGAGGTCACACTCAAGATTTATCCTCTTCCGGAAGCCATATCTGCTGCTGTATGTTCATTTGAATCCATCGCTAACGCGGTTGATACAGTAATTCAGGCAATACAAATAGGCGTGCCATTAGCGCGTGTTGAATTCGTGGATGAAAATGGCGTTCGTGCGCTCAATAGTCATGACAAATTAACGCTGCCCGAAAAACCATTATTGCTGTTTGAATTTCATGGCAGCGAGCAGGGTGTAAAAGAACAAGCCGAAGTGGTTCAGCAAATCGCTGATGAGCATGGAGCCATAGGCTTTGAATGGGCAACGCGTCCGGAAGACCGCACTCGGCTCTGGCAGGCGCGTCACAATGCGTATTTCGCTCTACTGCAATTGCGCCCGGGTTCGCGTGCTATTTCAACCGATTGCTGTGTGCCTATTTCGCGCCTAACGGAATGCCTGCTCGAAACTAAAGCCGATTGCGATCGTCAGAATCTTATTTATGGCATTGTTGGTCATGTGGGCGATGGAAATTTCCATGTCCAGATGCTGGTCGATCCCTCTGATCCTAGTGATATTGCTCGAGCAGAGGGCGTTAATGAGCGTATGGTGCATCGAGCTATTGCTATGGACGGCACCTGTACAGGTGAGCACGGTATTGGATTGCACAAACTGGATTTTTTAATCCATGAAGCAGGTGAAGACGCCATCGATATGATGCGAACGATTAAGCATGCGCTCGATCCAAATAATATTTTTAATCCGGGTAAAGTCATCCGCTGGTGATCTTGTCTGATCGCTGAAACTTCTTATTTATGGCAACACGAATTCCTCCGGTTCATGCGCTTTCAGCTTTTGAGGCTGCGGCGCGTCATGGTTCTTTTGCGTTAGCTGCCGAAGAACTTTGTATTACACCCTCTGCGTTATCACATCGAATTCGACTATTAGAAGAATTTGTAGGCGAGCGTTTATTTTTACGCGATGGTCGCAATGTGGGTTTATCCGAATTTGGCAGACGTTATCTTGATGTGGTGCGTCAGGCACTGCGTACGCTCACCGATTTTCCTATGCCACGTCGCGCGGCTTCAGTGCAACCACGCGTCAAACTGACACTACCTCCGACATTTGCGCGCTATTTACTGGTGCCTCGTTTGGCGTCATTTGCAGAACAGCATCCGGATATCGCACTAGAAATTTATTTATCCGTTCCTTTGTATGACCTCTCGCTAGCTGAGAGTGATCTTGAAGTTCGATTTGGCCCAGGAAAATATCCCAACCTGCAATGTGAGAAACTTTTTTCCGAGCCTACGTTCGTCGTAGCCAGTCCTGAGTATTTGAAAAAAATTGAGCCACTGAACGCGCCAGAAGATTTGCAAAAGGCCACACTGCTTCGTTCTGCGCTGGAGCCTTGGCAACCCTGGTTTGAAGCCGTTGGCCTGGATTGGTCCGAGCCATCTACAGGTTTGCGAGTGGATGATTTGGGCTTATTGCTAGAGATGGTCAAGCATGGTCATGGTGTGGGATTAACGCGTGAACATTTTGCACGCGACATGATTGCCAGCGGAGAAATCGTTCGCCTGTTTGATATGAAAACTGCGACGCCGCCGCACGCGTATTACGTCGTTTATGAAAAGCAGGTGACAGAGCGTCCAGAGGTGGTCACCTTCCTATTATGGTTACAGGAAACCTTTCTGCATGCCTGATTCATTACGAATCATCTTGTCGCTATACCCACTGCATAAATAAGCGCATCGCATCTGTAAAAACTTTCACCAGTTACCCCAAAGCTTTTCAGGGGAAATGCTGCCAATTCCCGGGTTTGACATCCTGGCTTTCGTTACACTATAGCCATTGAAGACACAAGCTCGCTTGTGCCCACAGGAACCCCTATGAATGCTCCGGCTGAAATTGCTTTTTCTTTGTCTCGTCAACGCGAAGTGGTGACCGCTTTACGCGCGGTACTGCCTGAGACCGCCGTACTTTTTAATGAAGAAGATACGCGGCCTTATGAATGTGATGGCCTCTCTGCCTACCGTCAGTTACCTATGGTGGTGGTATTGCCTGAGAATGAATCCCAAGTCATTGCAGTACTAAAAGTATGTCACCGATTGCAAGTCCAAATAGTCCCGCGTGGAGCGGGTACGGGTTTGTCGGGAGGTGCGATGCCGATTGCCGATGGCGTGGTGTTGTCGACAGCTCGCCTCAATCGTATCGTTAAAGTCGATGCCTATGCACGCACGGCAGTGGTTCAGCCTGGAGTGCGCAATCTGGCGATCTCTGAAGCAGCCAGCTCTCATGGCTTGTACTACGCGCCAGATCCTTCATCGCAAATCGCATGCTCTATCGGGGGCAATGTCGCTGAAAATTCGGGTGGTGTGCATTGTTTGAAATACGGACTGACTGTGCACAATGTAATGCGAGTTCGCATGATCACCATAGAAGGTGATGTGGTCGAGCTAGGCAATGCAGGCCTTGATGCACCCGGCTACGATTTACTCGCCGTATTTGTAGGCTCAGAAGGCATGTTGGGTGTGGTGACCGAAGTGACGGTGAAGTTAATACCTAAGCCGCAAGTGGCGCGCGTGATCATGGCGTCATTTGATGATGTGGTCAAAGGTGGCAATGCCGTTGCTAATGTCATCGCTGCAGGCATAATTCCGGCGGGCTTGGAGATGATGGATAAAACCAGTTCGCGCATGGTTGAGCCATTTGTTAAAGCGGGCTATGACGTCGATGCTGAAGCGATACTTTTGTGCGAGTCTGATGGCACACCAGAAGAAGTCGAAGAAGAAATCGCTCGCATGACTGAGGTATTGAAATCGTCCGGTGCAACCGCCATTGCAGTTTCTCGCAACGAAGCCGAGCGTATGCGATTTTGGTCTGGCCGTAAAAATGCTTTTCCTGCTGCTGGACGGATCTCGCCTGATTACTACTGCATGGATGGCACCATACCGCGCAAGCATCTAGCCAAAGTATTGCTGGGCATCGCCGATATGGAAAAAGTCTACGGCTTGCGTTGTGCGAATGTGTTTCATGCAGGTGATGGCAATCTGCATCCTTTAATTCTGTTCGATGCCAACACGCCAGGCGAATTTGATCGTGCTGAACAATTCGGTGCGGCGATACTTGAATTGTGCGTAGAAGTAGGGGGCACGATTACCGGTGAGCATGGTGTAGGCATAGAAAAGATTAATTCTATGTGTGTGCAATTTTCGCCTGAAGAGCGCGAAGCTTTTTTTGGCGTAAAGCGTGCATTTGATATGGCCTTTCTTCTCAATCCTGACAAAGCCATTCCTACACTGCATCGCTGTGCAGAATACGGCAAGATGCATGTACGTTCTGGTCAGCTCAAGTTTGCTGATTTGCCGCGCTTCTGATTTTCTAAAAAATAAAATGGATCAGACACTACAGGCATTGAAAGAGCAGATTATTGCTGCTGGCGCTGCTAAAACTCCTTTGCGTATACGCGGTAACGGCACCAAGGATTGGTACGGTCAATCGCCAGTAGGTGAATTGCTCGATACCACCTCCTACAGCGGCATAGTTTCGTATGACCCAACCGAGTTAGTCGTTACAGCGCGCGCCGGTACGACGTTGCGAGAAATCGGCAAAGCCCTTGCTGCTCAAAAACAGATGTTGGCGTTTGAGCCCATGCGCTTCGATGGCTTAGCAACTCTGGGTGGCATAGTCGCTGCCGGTTTATCTGGGCCGCGCAGGCAAGCAGTAGGATCAGTTAGAGACTTTGTGCTGGGTGTTGTACTAATGGATGGCCGTGGTGATGTGTTGAATTTTGGTGGCCAAGTCATGAAAAATGTCGCGGGCTACGATGTCTCGCGTCTATTGACTGGCTCACTAGGCACCCTCGGTTTGCTGTTAGAAGTTTCTATCAAAGTGCTGCCACGCCCGACGGCGCAACACACACTGCAATTTACATTATCAGAAACAGAAGCGCTCAAACAATTAAATAGGTGGGGTGGACAGCCTTTGCCGATTTCAGGTTCTTGCTGGCATCAAGGGCGACTGACAGTACGCTTGTCGGGTGCTCGTGCAGCCGTTGATGCCGCTATTACCAGCATGGGTGGTGAGACGGTGAACGATTCAGAATCGTTTTGGGATGCAGTGCGTGAACAAACGCATGAATTTTTCAATGACACGCCCAAAGGATTGTGGCGTTTGTCTGTACCTTCCGCAGCACCAGCATTAACGCTATCAGGCGAGCAGCTAATCGAGTGGGGTGGTGCGCAGCGTTGGTTGAAGACAGATGTAGATGCTGCAAGCATACGTGCAGCCGCAGAAGAAGCTGGTGGACATGCCACTTTGTTCAAAGGTGGTGATAAATCAGTGGGAGTCTTTCATCCATTGCAGCCTGCAGTAGCTCGTATTCATCGCAACTTAAAAAACACATTTGATCCTGCCGGTATATTTAATCCAGGTCGACTGTACTCAGATTTCTGAGCATAAAAAATGCAAACCAATCTCGCTGATTTCATTAAAAATTCATCCCAAGGGCAAGAGGCTGAAGCTATTTTGCGCACCTGCGTGCACTGCGGCTTTTGTACTGCAACGTGCCCCACGTATCAATTACTAGGCGATGAGCTGGATGGTCCGCGTGGTCGTATCTATTTAATCAAACAAATTTTAGAAGGCAAGCCTGGCACTGCCAAAACGCAGTTGCATCTGGACCGCTGCCTGACATGCCGTAATTGCGAGAGTACTTGTCCATCCGGTGTGCAATACGGCCGATTGATAGATATCGGTCGCGACATCGTCGAAAAACAAGTTGAGCGTCCATTCGCTACGCAATTGATACGTACCGTATTAAAAGAAACCTTGCCGCGTAAATGGCTGTTTACCCCAGCAATGAAAGCGGGTCAGTTTTTTCGACCGCTATTGCCCAAAGTATTAAAGAACAAGATACCAGTCGCGCATGATGCAGGTCGCTGGCCTACACGCACGCATGCTCGCACGATGTTGTTGTTGGATGGCTGTGTGCAACCTGCCATGTCACCCAACATTAATGCGGCAACTGCTCGTGTATTGGATGCGTTGAGTGTGCAATTAATCGTGGCACCTAAAGCCGGTTGTTGTGGCGCGATTCGTCATCACTTAAATGATCAGGTGGGTGGTCTGGATGATATGCGCCGAAATATTGATGCCTGGTGGCCGTATGTACAAGCAGGCGCTGAAGCGATTGTGATGACCGCCTCAGGTTGTGGTGTGACAGTGAAAGAGTATGGTCATCTGCTAGCGAACGACCCGCACTATGCAGAGCGGGCGCAGCGTATTTCAGAATTGACCAAAGATCTTTCTGAAATTTTGCCAGCGTTTCAACAAGAACTCGCTAACAAAGTGCAGATTAAAAAACGTGTGGCCTATCACCCGCCATGTACCTTGCAACACGGTCAGCAAATTCGCGGCAAGGTAGAAGAGGTCTTGCGTGCGGTTGGCGTGGATGTCACGTTGTGTGCCGACAGTCATTTGTGTTGTGGTTCGGCCGGTACGTATTCTGTACTGCAGCCTAAGCTGTCATATCAGCTGCGCGACAATAAACTAAAAAATCTTCAGGCGACTCAATCAGAAATGATCGTGTCGGCCAACATCGGTTGCCTGACGCATTTGCAATCAGGCACCGAGTCGCCGGT